>NZ_FNAF01000011.1 GCF_900101835.1 Peptococcus niger | reverse complement strand
TCGGCTTAAATGTGCCGTCAAGGTAGCCCTTCATTAATCCCGCCCGAACCACTGCGTTAATATAAGGATTGTACCAACCGGAGGCCACGTCGCCAAAGGCCGGTTTTTCGGTGTTGGAAACATCCATTTCTTTTAAGAGGGCGATGATTTTGGCACTTTCCGCCCTGGTGATGACGCCATCAGGTCTGATGCTGCCGTCAGGATAGCCGGCTAAATAGGCGGCAGAGGAGCCGTCAATTGCCGGTTTTTCTTCATCGGGCTTCTGCGGCTCTTTTGGCTCAGTGACTGTACCGGTTGAGCTGGACACCCCACCCCCATGCGGTTTACTTGGCTGGCCGGCCTCTTTCCAGATGGCTTTTACCGTCGTGTTGGCATTCACCTTGATGCTGTCGCCCACGTTCTTTTCAGTGCCGTTGACTTCCCAGGCTTTAAATTTCTTGCCATTAGGGGCGGTAAAGGCACATATGGGCAACTTATAGGCCTCGCCTTTATTGACGGTAACATTTGCCATGCTGCCGGTACCACCGTTTTTGTCGAAGGTGATTGTAACTGGTATGCCTATTGGTGGAGTTCCTACTGCTTTAAATTTTACTATGACTGTTTTATTCTCGTTCATAGTGATATCTAAAACATTGCTCATAACTCCTACTGCTGTGCCATTAACTGTAACTGTATCTATTTCATAGCCAGTATCTGGAGCAAATGTTAAAGTAACTCTTTCATCTTTATTTACTGTCTTTGATGTTGGACTTACGCTTCCGTGTCCGCCGTCTACACTTGCTGTTAATGTATAAGTTACTGGTGTTGGTGGTACGTTTTGAGTCCATTTTGCATATATTGTTGTATCTGCATTTATTGTTTCTGTTGCAAAGTCAAATGCTGTTGTCAGTCCTGCGTCTTTATACCAGCCTGCGAATGTGTAACCGGCTTTTGTCGGGTCTGCCGGTTTTGTTACATGTCCACCTGCTGTTATTGTTTGTGCACTTACCGCACTTCCGCTATTTGTATTAAATGTTACTGTGTATACATAGGTAATATTTAAAGTTACACTAATCTTTTCTCCGGTTAGACCCGTAGCATAATCATATGTCACTGTACTTGGTTTTGAGGCGTCAACTATAAAATTTGAATCAGCTCTTGCTATATTTGTTGCTTTCGTGATGTCAAAAGTATCCGGAAAATCTGCATAAGGGATTTTCATATCACTTGTTTTTACTTTAACATCATACGTTTGATTTTTACCGAAAAAATCATTTATTTCCGTGTTATTTACCAGGTTCAAACTTGTTAGGTGATTACTATAACAATGAAGTTCTTTAAGTGCCGAGTTTTTACTTACGTCCAGCTTTGTCAGTTTGTTATTTTGACACTCAAGATATTTAAGTGCCGGGCTGTTGCTTACGTCCAGACTTGTTAGTTGATTGTTATAACACTCAAGTTCTTTAAGTGCCGGCTTGTTGCTTACGTCCAGGTTTGTCAGTTGATTAGAACCACACTCAAGTTCTTTAAGTGCCGGCTTGTTGCTTACGTCCAGGTTTGTCAGTTGATTACTAAAACAAGAAAGATATTCAAGTGCCGGGTTGTTGCTTACGTCCAGACTTGTCAGTTGATTTTTCCAACAATAAAGCTTTTGAAGTGCCGGGTTGTTGCTTAGGTCCAGACTTGTTAGTTGATTGTTATTACAATCAAGATATTTAAGTGCCGGGTTTTTACTTACGTCCAGACTTGTTAATTGATTGTTATCACACTCAAGTTCATCAAGTGCCGGGTTCTTACTTACGTCCAGACTTGTTAGTTGATTTTTATCACAATCAAGATATTCAAGTGCCGGGTTTTTACTTATATCCAAACCTGTTAGTTGATTTTTATAACAAACAAGGTTCACAAGTGCTGAGTTTTTACTTACGTCCAGACTTGTCAGTTTGTTTTCTTGACACTCAAGATATTTAAGTGCCGGGTAGTTACTTGCGTCCAGACTTGTTAGTTGATTTTTCCGACAAAAAAGTGTTTCAAGTGCCGGGTTGTTAATTCCGTCCAGGTTTGTCAGTTGATTTTCCCAACAATAAAGACTTTTAAGTGCCGGGTTCTTACTTGTGTCCAAACTTGTTAGTTGATTTTCATAACAAAAAAGTGTTTCAAGTGCCGGGTTGTTACTTACGTCCAGGTTTGTCAGTTGATTATTTTCACAAGTAAGTACTTTAAGTGCCGGGTTGCTACTTACGTCCAGGTTTGTCAGTTGATTTCCATCACAAGAAAGGTTCACAAGTGCCGGGTTGTTACTTACGTCCAGCTTTGTCAGCTGATTCTTATCACAATCAAGATATTCAAGTGCCGGGCGGTTACTTACGTCCAGGCTTGTTAGTTGGTTATCATAACACTTAAGTGTTTTAAGTGCCGGGTTGTTACTTATATTCAGACTTTTTAGTTGGTTTTCATAACAAACAAGTGTGTGAAGTGCCGAGTTCTTACTTACGTCCAGACTTGTTAGTTGATTACGATCACAATCAAGTCTTCGAAGTGCTGTAAAATATTCGATTCCTGTTAAATCTTTAACGTTGCTTAAACTAACGTCTATCGCTGTTACGGCTGCAATTTCCGGATCACTTAATTTATCGTCACTATCAGCATCTGCTATTCTACTAACATAATATCTAAAATAGTCATCCGGAAAGTTGGTCTCATCAATAGCAACATTCCCCGCCCATGCAGGACTTGCGGGCAGGTTAATCAAGACAAAGATCAGGGCCACGAATAGGGTGATGCCGGTTCCCAGTCTCTTTTTCATAAGTTTTCCTCCTCAACCCGGGTCATTTTGAAAGCGGTCAGGCTTCCTGCCAATACCTATACTTATTTAGATTATAAGTCCTAAGAAAGAAGTTGACAACACCCAAACGGGTGATATTTGCCTTATTTTTCTTGAATTTATGGGAAAATTAATAAAAAAGGGACAAAAAAATCGCCGGCCGGGAAAAGGCCTGGCCGGCGATGAAATGTTAAGGGGCTGGGGCCCCGGTGAGGCGGCCCTTTAAGGGGCGCTTTTTTGCCGCCTGCCCCTGGCGGCGCCGCAAGTTTAAGAGCTTGGATCCGGAAGGTGGCCGGCCAAAAGGCGCAAGAAGGCGGCATAGTCTTCCAGGGCTTCTAAAACCACCGTATGCCCGGCTGCCGGGAAATTCACCAGGGGCGCCCGGAGGTCTCCTGCCAAGCACCGGGCCGCTGCCGGCGGGGCCAGCCGGTCATGGCTGCAAGTGGTCACCAGACTGGCGGTGGCGGCCAGGGGCTTGACCCGGGGCATGCCCTTGGCCATTTCCCGGGCGGACCGGGCGGCCACGGCGGCGTTGACGCCACAGACATCTCGGTAAAAGAGGTCATCAATGCAGTCCGGCCGGTAGACGGTGTAGGCGGCACAGCGGTTGACAACCGGCTTGGCCAGGGCCTCCGGCGCGGTCTGCGCCAGGCGCAGGCCCAGGCGCAGGAGCCGCCGCCTCCGGGCCAGCAGTTGCCCGAAGGTCAGGGCCGGGTAGGGCACATTGGAAAAGACCGCCCATGGCAGGGCCAGCGGATACCGGGTCAAGGCCCGGAGGAGAATTTGCCCGCCCATGGAAAAGCCGACGGCCACCGCCGGCGCTTCGGCGGCGATGGTCTTGGCCAAGTGACGGGCGTAAAGGTTCAGGTGGCCGCCGCCGGCACGGACATAGGCCTTATCGTCATAGCCGGGCAGGCTGGCCAGGGACACCCTGTAGCTATCGGCCAAGGCGTCGGCCAGGGGCCCATACCGGGCCCGGCTGTGGAGCCAGCCGTGGATCAAGAGGATTTTCGGTTTTTGCATCCTGTCTCCTTTCCGGCCGGTCCGACGGGACAGCCGGGTTCAGCATATAAAGACACGCCGTGCAAATGCGTCACACGGCGTGTCTTTTTAGCAGGTCAGCTGGCTTTTTCTTCCAATTTTTGAGCGGCTTTCAAGTATTCATCGGTAATGCCGAAGTTCATTTTCGTCAATTGCCCGTAATTGGAATCGGCAAAACGGTTGATCTGCAGGAAGAAGGTGGCCACATCGTCCAGGCTTTTTTGCAGGTCGCCATCGCTCATCAAGGCCAACTGCTCTTCTACGGTAAAGAGTTGGTGGGACTTGCGTTCGTCGGCAATGCGTTTTTCGTCTAAATCAGCCTTGGCGTAGTCTTTAAAGAAGGAAACCAGGTCTGCATCTTTGACCTCTTCAAAGGCGCCGGCTTCATGGCCAACGGTGGCCAGGAAGCGGGCAATGGCATCTTTATTGTTCTTGGCCCAGGCGCTGTCCACCACATAAACCATGTAGTTGGTCACGCCGAGGTCACTGCCCTTGGCCAGGGTTTTTGCGCCGCCGGCGATTTCTTCCGCTTCATAGGTGTTGGGTGCCCAGAGGGAGACGATGTCTGCTCTGCCGTCGCCCAAGGCGGCCAGGCAGTCGGCCTGGGAAGCGTACTGCAGGTTAACATCTGCTTCGGTCAGGTCCAGCTTTTTCAAATATGCGGCCACGAGCCGGTGGGCGCTGGAGGCCTGGGTGGTATAGATGGCTTTACCGCGGACGGCATCTGCCGAGCCCAGGACCCCGTTGCTTTCCTCTTTTAAGAGGGGGCTCTTGGCCTTGACCATCAGGGCGTTGGCGTCGCTTTCATCGGCTGCAATCCCCACAACGCTCAAGTGGCGGTTGAGCACCCCCAGAAGCGCCGGCACTGCGCCGACATCGCCAATCTGCCATTTTTCCAAGGCGGAATCTTCCACCAGCTGGAAGCCGGCCTTGTACAGCTTCATTTCATAAGAAATTCCGTACTTATCCGCAACATCATCTTTCATGGCAGCGTAGGCCGGCCAGGCGTCCAACTGGTTCAAGGTTGCCACCGTCAACCCGCCGGCGCTTTGACCGGCTCCGGATGAGCTGGCGTTGTCTGTGGCCCCACATGCCGATAAGCCTACCAACAAGGCAAGCGATAAGGTTGCTGCAAGGATCTTTCGCAACATAATAAAACTCCTTTCTGTAAAAAATGCGCACCCCGTCTTTTGAGGTGCGCAGCTACCGTTCCTTTTACGGCGCAACGGCCTCGCCTTTATCTCGTGTAACTATTTTTTATTTGGCATAGGTTTTAGCGGCTTCGAGGAAACTCTTGTCGATGTAGAAATGGGCAGCCTTGGCGGCGTCCACTTCATCGGCTTTCAGTTTTTCTTCAGCCAGCTGTTGGTCGGCAGCGGCCGTTAAGGCTTTCTCAACCGAGCCATTGTCAAAGAGCTCCAGCTGTTCGTCAATGTGGAAGATACGGTGGCGGGTCAATTCTTCTTTGACATCGGCTAAAGAAATGTCCATCCCGGCATAGCTCTTAAAGAAGGCGGCAATGCTTTTTTCCGTATCGGCGCCGCCGGCTTGATACTGGTCAACACGGCTGTCAACCATGGCCAGCATCCGGGCAACGGCTTCACTTTCATCAGCGGAAAGGTCCTTGGGCACCAGGTAGAACATGTAAGAGGGCAGGTTTAAATCGGCAGCGGTTTTCACCACTTTAAAGCCCTTGTCCAAGCCCCGGTACAAGGCCGGTGACCAGAGGACCAGGAAGTCGCCGTCGCCTGCTTCAAAGGCGGAAATGGCGGTCTGCTGTTCAACGGTGCGGACGGTAATGTCCGCTTCTTTCAAGCCCATTTCTTCAAGCCAGGCCCCTAAAAGCTGGTGGGCAGAAGAGACGGAGGTGACCAAAACGGTCGACCCGCGCACGGCATCTGCCGCATTTCCTTCATTGAAAACCGGTGAATCGGTCCGGGCTAAGATGGCATTGGCAGCGCTTTCTTCAGCGGCAATGCCCACAATCTTGGCCTGGTAACGGGTGGCCGCCATGACCGCCGGCAATTGGCCGACATCCGCCACGGTAATAGCCTTGGCCGGAATGCCCTCCACGGCTTCCATGCCCGAATCAAAGGTCAAAATATCTTTATCGCCAATGGAAAGCCCGTATTTCTCTGCCTTGCCTTCTTGAACGCTATCAATCAGCGGCCAGGCATCAATTTGTGCTAAGGTTGCCACTTTTAAGGGCAGGGTCTTAGCCGCTTCACTTGATAAAGCAGGCGCAGACGTATCTTGAGATACGCCACAAGCCGTTACCGTAAAGGTAACGGCTAAAATGAGCGCTAAAAGAGAAGATAATTTTTTCATACACGACTCCTTTAAATTCTGACAATCAGCCACCGTGCCGGCGTAAGAACCATTCCGCCAAAAGAAAGATCCCGCGTCTAAAAACGATAAAAGCGAGCACTAAGGCGAGGGCCGTTGCCAGTACCAACCAATTGCCGCCAGTTAAATCCGTCAAGTTATTCATATAATTTGATCCTAGCTCGTCCAGCAATATTACTACCATATCCATCTGCAACCAAATAAAATCTCATGACTTTTAAAGGTGGTAATCCAGGACGCGTTTCATATTCTGTACCATAATTTAAAACAGTTTGTCTTGTTATTTTAAATAACGCATGTGATCCCGGTTCAACCCATTTATTAAAAACTACTCTTCCTCGATCATTTAAAACCCTAGCTCCGAATCCATTATTTCCTGTATTAGCTATAAATACATTTTGATAATCACCTGGATTCGTTTTATTATATAAAGCCGTATAGGTTCTGCTTCTATAAAATTTCGTATTGGAAAATGTTTCGTCTAATTTCAGAACATCTCTCAATACGATTTCTTCATTCTCCAAGTATGAATTAATTTCAGTTATATCTCCTTCTTCAATAGCTTCTTCATTTGTCAATTCTAAATTCATGCTATTATCTTGGCTTTCTTCGATTTTTTGTACATCTACATATTCTGATGCTACAGCAGGGATTGAAATATACAGCCCTACCATAATAGCCATTGAAAAAAATAAGAATTTTTTCATTTTAAAAACCTCCTCATTATTTTATAAAACTAAACTCATGCTGTCGGAAATTTCTTTCCGCAGGCGTAAAAATTCTTGGCTCAAGAGGTCCCGCGGCCGCGGCAGGTCAATGGTAAAGGTGGCCGCCAGATGGCTGGGCAGTTTCCCGTCCAAAATGATAATCCGGTCCGCCAGGTAAATGGCTTCGTCAATGTTTGACGTTACGAAAAGGATGGTCCGTTTTTCCGCCTGCCAAACCCGCTCAATTTCCTGTTCCATTAGGATCCGGGTCTGGGCGTCCAATTGGCCGAAGGGCTCGTCTAAAAGGAGCAATTCCGGTTCGTTAACATAAGCCCGGGCAATGCCCACGCGCTGTTTCATCCCACCGGAAAGCTGGTGGGGGTAGCTCTTTTCAAAGCCGGTCAGGCCAACCAGGTCAATGTATTTTTGCGCCTTGGCCATCCGCTCTTCTTTTTTAATCCCGCGCAGCTTGGGTCCCATGGACACATTGCCCATAACCGTCTGCCAGGGGAAGAGCATGTAGCGCTGAAAGACATAACCCACCTGGGTCCCCGGGCCTCTAACTTCTTCACCACCCACGACGACCTTACCGGTCGTGGGGCCTTCAAAGCCGGCGATCAAACGGAAAAGCGTTGTTTTCCCTGCCTGCCCCGGCCCTAAAATGACCACAAACTCGTTTTTATAAACCTCAAAATCCATCGGTGACAGCACTTTTTTGCTGCCGTAGTCTTTTGAAATATCCGTACAGGTGATGACCTTTTCCGCATTTTCTACTCGTCGATGTTGCGTTTCCACGGGCACAACCACCTTTCAAGATAAGTTAAGAACAAGGAAGACAGGAAGCTGACCAGGCAGATGGTTAAAATCCCGCCGATGGTCATAGCTATATCATCTTGACGCATGCCAACATATGTTAAATATCCTATCCCTTCACGGGCGCCGACCAATTCTGCGGCGACCACGCAGGTCCAGCCGGAGGAGAGGGCCACTTGCAGGCCGGCAAAAATAGCCGGTAAAGAGGCCGGGAAGGTGACCTGGGTCTGTTCCTGCCAGTAATTGGCGCCTAAGTTGCGGACCGCATCGTACAATTCCGGATCCACCAAGCGAATTCCATTGTAAGAGTTTAAGATACAGGGGACCACGCAGCCGATGAAAATCAGGAAAATCTTAGACGGTTCGCCTAAGCCGAACCATAAGATGGACAAGGAAATCCAGGCGATCGGCGGCATGGGTTTAAAGAATTCAAAAATCGGGCGAATAATGGCATGGGCGAACTTGCTGAAGGCCATAATAACCCCGGTGGGGATCCCGATGGCAGCCGCCAGGAGGAAGGCGATGATGACCCGGCGGAAAGAAATCCACACGTGCATCGGCATTGTATAACCGGCGTAGGGTTCATGCATCAGTTCTATCCAACGGAAGAGTACTTCATGGGGTCTGGGCATAATGGCCAGGAGGCCACTGACAACGACCAAGTCCCAAATCAACAGAAAACCGATGATCGAGATGGCGTTTAAAACGCGCTTATTGCGCAAGGCTTTTAAGAGCGGATTGCTCTTGGCTGTATTCACTTGAGTTGACAAAGCAATCCCTCCTATCTATCTTCGCCGCGACGCATGCCCTTAACCAGCGCACGCTCCACAAAAGCGATAACAATCGTCACCACAACCCCGGTCAGTGCCACCATGACCATCCCTAAGATGATCATATCCGGCATGAGGAGACGGCGACCCATCTGAATCAGGAAGCCCAAACCTGCATCCGCACCAACCAATTCGGCTGCAACCAAGCAGGTCCAAGCAGAGGCCAGGGCCACCTGCAAGCCGCCGAACACCATGGGCAGGGCAGAGGGGACACAAATCTTGGTGAAAATTTCCCAGTTGCTGGCGCCGTAGGTCCGGGCCATCCGGATAAAGGTCGGGTTGGTCTGGGCCACCCCTGAGTAAGAGTTGATAACACAAGGCACCAGGGCGCCTACAAAAATAATAAAGACCTTACTGACCAAACCGGTCCCGAACCAGATGATAACCAGGGGAATCCAGGCCGGTGACGGTACCGGGCGAATCAATTCAAAAATCGGTCTGACCAGGCCGTCAAAGGTGTAAAACCAGCCCATGGCCAAGCCCAGGGGGATCCCAACCAGAAGGGCCAGGAAGTACCCGGTCAAGGCTTCTGTAAGGCTGACTTTAACGTGCGTCATCAGCAGGGCTCCGTCCGGCGCTTCATTGGTTAATTTTGATACAAAAAGCTCTATAACTTGGGTCGGCGACGCCAAGTAAAATTTGGACACAATACCGAACTGAACGATCCCTTCCCAAAAGCAGAAGAAGGCGATGATGGTAATCACCGAAATGGCTGTATAGAAGGTCTGTTTCCGTTGCGGTCGTGTGATGTTTTTTGTTGACATAGTTCCACTCCTAACCGACTTATTAATAATAAATCGTGGCCTGCAGCACACTGTTGCAGGCCACGGTCATCTTTATTTAGACGGGCTAACGTCTTTGGCTGCTTTCAGATATTCGTCGGTGATGTTGAAGTGTTTTTCTTTCAATTGAGCCAATTCATCTTCTGTGAATTTCCCTTGGCGAACAAAGAAGTCACCGATGTCAATCATCCATTTTTCTACATCGCCAGAAGAAATCAACTCAAGCTGTTGATCCACAGTGTACAATTCATGGCGTTCAATATCCAATTTGGTTTCTTCTTCACTAAATTTCATAGCGCCGAAATCTTGGAAGAATTTCTGTAAATCAGGAACCAGTTCTTCGCCTTTGCTATTGTATTCTTCAACCTTAGTAGAGGTCATGGCCAAGAAACGAGCGATGGTGTCTTTGTTGTCTTTTGCCCAATCTTTCGGTGCAAAGTAAAGCATCAGGGTATTGGCGTTAACGTCTTTACCGGTGGCTACGTCTTTCCAGCCCTTGCCGTAAGCTTGGTAAAGTTCCGGGCTCCAGAGGGCTAAGAAATCGCCTTCGCCGGATTCAAACGCTTTAATGGCCTGGGGTTGTTCCAGGTTTTTAATGGTAACATCTTTGTCTGTCAAATCCATGGATTTCAGCCATTGGTCAACAACAAAGTGAGCGGAAGAAACGGTTGCCACCAAAATGGTTTTACCCTTAACGCTGGCAGCATCGCCTTTAGCGTTTTCAAATTTCGGGTTGGTCACCTTTAAGGCCGGGTTGTCTTCACGGGCCACAATGGCGTTTGCCGGAGATTCATTGGAAGCAATCCCGACCACTTCAGCGTCATACCGTAAAGCGGCCATCAAAACCGGAACGGAACCGGCATCCCCGATTTGCCAAGCGCCTGAAATCATGGCTTCAACCATGGGCATCCCCGAATCAAACAACTGCATATTCTTTTGCGTGTCCAAACCGCTCAAACCGTATTTTTCAGCAGTACCGTCCTGGATGGCTGAATAAGCGGGCCAGGTGTCGATCTGGTTCAAAAACCCGAAGTTTAAATCGCCACCGCCGCCACCGCCTGCTGCAGCAGAACTGGTGTCACCGCCACCGCCGCCGCAACCTGCAAAAGTTGCTACTGAAAAAGCCGCTATAAGTGCCATTGCCAATAATTTGCGTTTCATAAGTTTTCCTCCTTAGGTCTCGCCGGTCTACCACCAGCGGATTGCTTCGGTAACATGTTCGCGCAGCGCCACAAAATCTTTATCCAGATAGTCGCGCGGTCGCGGTAGGTCAATGGGAATTTCTTCCTTGATCGTCGTCGGCTTGTTGGTCAATACTAAAACTCGTTCTGCAATGTAGACTGCTTCTTCAACATTGTGGGTAATAAAAATAACCGTATTCTTAAATTCCTGCCAAATTCGCACCAATTCATCTTCCAGGTAAAAACGCAATTTAACGTCCAACTGTCCATAGGGCTCATCCATTAAGAGCAAGTCCGGATTAACGGCAAAAGCCCGTGCGATGGCTACCCGCTGCTCCATGGAAGAAGAAATCTGATTCGGGTAGAGGTCTTGTGTCTGGGTCAACCCGACCAGCTCCATAACCTTTTGCAGCTGCTCTTCCATCTTGTCTTTTGGGAAATTTTTCGTTTCCATACCGAACGCAATATTTTCTTTCACCGTTCGCCAAGGCAGGCAAGACGGCTCTTGGAAAACAAAGCTGATGTTGTGCTTTTTCGGATCAGCCGGTTCCCCATCAATCAGAATACTCCCCTTTGTGGGCGTATACAGCGTTGATAGTAAGTTCAGAAACGTGGTCTTCCCGCAACCTGTCGGTCCAACGATAACGAGAAATTCTCCCTCCTTAACTGTAAAATTGATATCGTTGAGCACCAGCAAATCATCAAAAGATTTTGTTAAATTGCGCACGACCACTTTGTCGCGCCTTTGGTCGAGCATAGGCGTTCTCCTTTCGCGCCCCAAGGGCAGTTTACTCGTTTCTCCCAACGGTCACCCCAGGCCTGATGGCCTGATATGTCTCCGGCGTTTATCAACTGACGCTTGTAAAAGATCCAGTCTTATTCGCTTGTTAATTAATCGTGACATTAATAAATTTTATGACCGTTGTTTTCTCAATTCTAATTTGTCTCTGCCCTGATGTCAATTGTTTTTAACAAATCATTAAGCCTTTATAACAATTTTCTGAAATAATAAACGATTGCATACAATTGTCTGGCTTTTAAAGACCCTCTAAACCTAATACTTTAAAGACTACTAACTTTGCTGAAAAATTTTTTATTATATAATAGGCTTTATCCGCTACTATTTTGATTTTTTTAATCTTACCTATAACGTCACAATAACTTTTTCCGTAAATATCCTCTAGCGGAAACAATTATTCGTATGGATATATTTATTGGGAGAAAAACCTAGCATTTAAAGATATTTATTCTTATCAGTTCATTTTATTGCCATGAAGTGTTTCAATTTTTTAAAGAAAAATGCCGTATCTTGCAAAAAACACTTGCAACCTAGCCTGTTTTTTTTACCCAAGTCAATACTTTTTAAGACTTATTAACAGGCCTAAAGATCGGCTTTTTCCTGTGTCATTCTGTTATAAACAAAAAAAGAGCACCCCTGTGGGGTGCTCTTTTTTAAGGCAGCTGGTTGATTATACCCAGCCGCGTAATTTCATAACGTCAGCAACTCTCTTAACAGAGTTCATGTAAGCTGCTTCGCGAACGGTGACCTTGTGTTCTTCACGGATGGCCCAGATGTCATTGAAGGCAGAAACCATAGCTTCTTCTTGACGTGCTTCAGCTTCAGCTTCAGTCCAGTAGTAACCATAGAGGTTCTGAACCCATTCAAAGTAAGAAACGGTAACACCGCCGGCATTGGTCAGAACGTCAGGCGTTAAGACGATGCCTCTCTTATTGAGGACTTCATCAGCGGCCGGGGTGGTCGGACCATTGGCTGCTTCGCAAACCAATTTAGCATTGATTTTTTCAGCCACTTCTGCGGTGATGGCGTTTTCAAGAGCTGCCGGGACCAAAATGTCAACATCAAGAGCCCAGAATTCATCCATGGTTAAGGATTTGGAGCCCGGGAAGTTGAGCAGGTTGTGGTTTTTGTCTACGTAGTCAACCATTTCTTCGTAGTTCAAGCCGTTTTCATTGTAGATGACATAGGCGCCGTTTTTGGGTTCCCATTCAGAAACAGCCACAACTTTGGTTCCTTGACGGAACATGTTTTTGCAGGTGAAACGACCGACGTTACCGAAGCCTTGAACAGCAACGGATGCGTGGGCAATGTCAATGCCGATTTTCTTAGCTGCTTCACGGGCGATAACATAAATCCCGAAGCCGGTTGCTTCATTACGGCCTTGAGAACCGCCCCATGCGACGGATTTACCGGTGAAGACACCCAAGGTGGCTTGGTCGCCATTTAATTTGATGTATTCATCCATCATCCAGCTCATGATTTGACCGTTGGTTCCTACGTCAGGAGCCGGAACGTCGATTTTTTCGCCGAGGTATTTGTGCAGACCGCGCACAAAACCGCGGGAAATTTGTTCCAATTCATTATCGGAAAGGGTTAAGGGATCGCAAATGACGCCGCCCTTACCGCCGCCGTAAGGAATGCCCATGATGCCGCATTTGAAGGTCATCCAAATAGACAAGGCACGGACTTCATCATAGTTAACGCCCGGATGGAAGCGGATGCCGCCTTTGCCCGGCCCGATAGCACTGTTGTGCAGGGAGCGCCAGCCTTTAAACATTTTTAAAGAACCGTCGTCCATGTGTACGGGGATGTTAACTTCGATAACACGTTGCGGTTCAGAAAGAATCTGATAGACGTTGTCATCGAGGCCGAGTTGATCGCAAGCGTGTTTTACTTTTGCCTGCGCACTCTCAAAAGGATTTAAATTTTCAGTAGCCAATTTAGCAACCTCCTATAAAGATAGTGATGGAAACCACTTACTTTGTTCAGTATAGCACAAAGGAAAGATTTTGAAAAATGAAAATAGCCATTTTCCCCCTTTATTTGACAACTTTGTTGATAAAATTTTTTATGGTTCCCTGATTTTAATTTCAAAGGTAATAAAGGGCCTTTTTAACCCTTCTTTTGCCCATAAAAGAGGGGGTCGGTTTCAAAAATCGTTGAAAGCGATAAATGAAATAAACATTTTTCTTCTATAATATTTATTATAAAATGGCGGTAAGTCATCAAAAATAAACCGTATTTTTAAGAGAGCGTCGAGGGAGCTGAAAAGGCTGGCTTTAATGGGAATTTATTTTTTAATGTAGAATCTTTACAAGGGTTGTGGTATTATAATTTAAATAAAAGGATTTAATAGATGATATTATTTATTCTCGTAGGGATGACCTGTTAAGGGGGGATCCATATGTCCATCGGAACAAAATTAAAGTCACTGATAGACTATCGCGATACGAACGTAAACAAGTTGGCTAAGGAAACAAATATCAGCCCACAGACCATTTACGGCATTATTAAGCGTGACAATACCAAGGTGGATATTGGTATTCTACAGGCCTTGGCGGATAATTTAAATGTAACCCTGGATTTTTTTGCCACCGGCGATACCAATAAAAATTCCATTGAAGAGGAAGAAATTATTTCCCTTTATAAAAAACTCGATGCTTATGGCAAAGAAGCCGTCCGCCTGATTGCAAAGACCGAATTGGAACGGGTCAAGGCCCAGGCTCAGAGCGGGCAAGCGCCCTCAGCTGAGGCTGATAAGAAGCCGGTTGACCCATCTAAACTGTAAGGCCCAATAAAAAATGACTCCGTTTAACGAGAAAGGTTAAACGGAGTCATTTTTTATTAAATTTGGCTTTAGCCTTGCGGATAAATGACGATTTTCCGATGGGGATCTTCGCCGTAGCTTTCCGCCTTAACCTGCGGTTCATTTTCCAAGGCCAGGTGGACGATGCGCCGCTCTGCGGCGTTCATCGGGTCTAGGCTGACCCGGCGGCCGGTTTCGCGGGCTTTATCGGCCATTCGATGGGCCAGGGCCTGCAAGGTTTCTGCCCGCCGTTGCCGATAATTTTCACAGTCTAAAATGATGCGTTTGTGGCTGTTCAAACGGCGGTTCACTGCCAGTGACAGGAGAAATTGCAGGGCGTTCAAGGTATCGCCCCGGCGGCCGATTAAAATGCCGACTTCATCGCCGTACATGGAAAAGGTGATTTGCTCGTCATCTTCTTCAATCTGCACCCTGGGGGAGACGGACAAGGCGTCAAAAATAGGCGCCAAAAAAGCAATCCCGATGTCCTCAGCCGTTTCACCAGCTGATGGGCTGGCCTCACTTGCGGCAAGAGCCGCCTCATCAGGGCCAGCGGCTGCCGGTGGAGCCACCTGGGGACGGTCATCGGCTGGGGTTTCAGGGGAGGCAAGAGGGGCAGGCTCGGTTTCCGGAAGGATGACTTCAATGCGCGCATCTTTGGCGCCAAACCCTAAAAACCCTTTGCTGGCTTCTTCCAAAACTTGATAATCCAGGTCCGCTTCCGAAATATGAAGTTCTTGTGCGGCGACGGCAACAGCTGCGGCAACTGTTTTGCCGGTGAATTGTTGACGTTTCATAAGGGCCTCTTCCTTTCTCAACTAAGCTTAATGTTTCTTCTTTCCGGGCGGCCGGTAGACGGCTTTCGGATTGTTCGGGTCAAAACCTTTTGTGCCGCCGGATTTGGACGGCGCTTTATAGCCGGTCCCTTTTTTGGCTTTGTGCAGGGCCTTTAATTCTTTTTTTGACTTGCGCTTAGAGGGGTTCTGCCCCTTTAAGCGTTCTTCTTTGGCCCGTTGTTCCCGCTCAGCTTGGCGTTTGGCCCGCTCTTCAGCACGTTTTTCCAGTTCCTTTTTACGCTGTTTGTTCATGACGATTTGCTGGAAAATCATAAGGGCAGATGTGGTCACCCAGTAGACGCACAAACCGGAGGGAAACTGAAGGGCGAAAAAGCCCATCATGACCGGCATGACATAGAGCATGGCCTTCATGGACGGGTTATCGGCCATGGGGCTGCCCTTTGGCATGGCCAGGCGTTGTTGTAAAAACATGACAATGGCCAGGACGACCGGCAGTATAAAATAGGGGTCCTTATCGTTTAAGTGTTGGATCCAGAAAAAAGCATCATTTTCCGTAAACTTATAGGTCCGCAAGGCCCGAAACAAGGAATACAAAATGGGCATTTGAATGAGGATGGGCAGGCAGCCTGCCATGGGGTTGACGTCGTATTCCTGGTACAGACGCTGCATTTCTTCATTCATTTTTTCGCGGTTGCCACTGTATTTGGCTTGAATTTCTTTCAGTTCAGGTTGAATTTCACTCATGCCGAGCATGGATTTCATTTGTTTTAAGGATAGGGGGAAGAGCAAAATCCGCACCACGACCCCGATCAGGACGATGGCCAGGGCATAACTCGGAAATCCGACAACTTGGGTAAAATCATAGAATACGCCGATGGCGCTTTTCATAAATTGGACTAATGTGTTCAAAGACCGGCCTCAATAGAAATGAGGCATTCACCTCCCGAATTTTGTGGGCACCGGATCATAGCCGCCGCGGCAAAAGGGGTTGCAGCGACAGATCCGCCAGAGGGCTAAAAGTCCGCCGCGGACCAAACCGAAACGCGCAACGGCTTCATAGGCATATTGGGAACAAGTAGGAATAAAGCGACAAGTCGGCGTGGGTTTTAATGGAGACAGGTAGCGTCGGTATAATCCGATAAGCCATAAAACCGCTTTAGCGGGGAGCGTCATAGAGTCCTCCCTTACCTAACAAGGTTAAATAAGCCTTTTGCAGCGCTGCATAAGAAAGGGCCACCGCAGGGCGACGAACGATGATGATCACATCGTAACCGGAGCGAATGTCCGCCAGGTGCAGGCGGGTTATTTCACTCAGGCGACGCTTTAATTGATTGCGGGTGTGCGCCTTGCCAACTTTTTTGGATATTGAAAACCCGAACCGGGTCGCTCCTCCGTCAGCACGTGGCAGAAGGTAGCAGACCAGGTGGCGGTTGGCCAAACTTTTTTTATGGTTATACACGGCTTGAAAGGCTGCCGGATGCCGTAAGCGATTGGCTTTTTGCAGCACAATATCCCTTCTCTTGGATAAATGACAAAGCTATTGAATTAAATGTGAAAAAAAAGGCCACTTCGGGCCTTCAAAGTATGAAGTTACGCGCTGAGACGTTTTCTGCCTTTCGCTCTTCTTCTTTTTAAAACGTTGCGCCCGTTTTTAGTTAACATGCGTTTGCGAAAACCATGAACGCGTTGGTGTTTTCTTCTTTTCGGTTGATAGGTACGTTTCATGCATGACACCTCCTGACCAATTTTACATACGACGTATATTATACGTCAATTAAAATAGCCGGTCAAGAATAAATCGGCATTTTATGCCCCTTTAAAGGTGTTTTTTCCTTTCTCAACAAATTATCCCCAAAGTAAAGGGGCCTGTAAGGCTTTCATTCTAGCGCTTATCCCTACTTTTCCACATTATCCACAGGATAAAATTTAAAATTGGGGATAACTTAGATGTTTTAATGGGCCTTATTAAGCGATTCTATCTTTATCAACAACTTGTGGATAATGTGGAAAGACTTATCTTTTCTCATCTATACCGGGCTTTTAAGCCATTTTTTTGTGTTTTGAGAAAATATTTTATCATTATATATCGTTTTATTAATATTAACGGGGCCTTTCCCCCTTTAATTTAACTTCTTGATATAAATTTTTCCCTTGGTCGCGGTCCATCTGTTGATAAGTCAGATTTGTTTTGCTATCATTAACTCATTCACCCTTTATCTTTATCCACAAAGGCGACCTCTTGTGGATAAAAACATTTAAATATTTTTATATACACCGTCGATGGACGGTTTGCTGAGACCAGCTTATTTTTTTAAGATCTTTTGTAGCTATTCATTAAAAAGAACGGAGGATATATGACCAAGGAGCATTATCAAGGCATTTGGCAAGGGGTCATGGTCAGCTTAGAAAATGAAGTGAACCTGCCGACTTATGATACCTTTTTTAAAAATATGACCCTCGCCGGTTACTATGAAGGCACTTATATTTTAGCCGCCGGAGATGCCATGAAGGCGGAAATGATGCCGCCGGCCCATTTGCGGACTTTAGAGCGGCTGATTGCCCAAGAAAGTGGCGAAAATGACGTCAAGGTAAAGATTATCCCCTTTGAAGAGGACCTGGCCAAGCTTGATTTGCCAAAGGTGGCCGAAGCGGCCCGGCCGGCCCTCCAGGAAGAACCGCCCATGGTCCTGATGGGGGAATACCGGATCAATACCCAAAATACCTTTGAAAATTTCGTGGTGGGCAAGTCCAACCAATTTGCCCACGCCGCCAGTCTGGCCATTGCAGAAGGCATGGCCATGGACTTAAACGATAAAAAAGTTTACAATCCCCTCTTTATTTACGGAGGGTCCGGATTGGGCAAGACCCACTTAATGCACGCCATTGCCCACCATATTATTAAGGCCCAGCCAAAGGCGAATATTATCTATGTGTCCAGCGAAAAATTTACCAATGAACTGATCGATTCCATTCGCGACAACAGGCCCAACACCTTCCGGGATAAATACCGGCAGGCAGACTTGCTCTTAATCGACGACATTCAATTTTTAGCGAAAAAAGAAGGGACCCAGGAAGAATTTTTCCATACCTTCAATGAATTATATGAAAAAAATAAGCAGATTGTCATTTCCTCAGACCGGACGCCGAAAGAAATTCCTACATTAGAGGAGCGTTTGCGCACCCGGTTTGAATGGGGGCTTATTACAGACATTCAGCCGCCTGATTTGGAAACGCGGATTGCCATCTTGCGCAAAAAAGCCCAGATGGACCACAAAGAGGTCTCCAATGACATCACCGCCTTTATGGCCGAACACATGGAAACGAATATCCGGGAACTCGAGGGGGCCCTCTTATCCCTCACTTCCTACGCCACCATGAACAACCTCCCCCTAACCTTGGACCTGGCCAAAGATTTCTTGGAACAATATGTCGAAATCGGTGCTGAAAAAAACATCACCGGGGAAAGCATTCAGTCCCAGATTTGCGATACTTACGGGGTCCGGTTGGATGACTTGATCGGTAAAAAACGAAATCGCAACATTGTTTTTCCGCGACAGGTGGCCATGTACCTCTGTCGTGACTTAACCGATATGAGCCTGCCAAAAATCGGGGAAATTTTTGGTGGCAGAGACCACACGACCGTGATTCACGCCATTGAAAAAATAGACGGGGAAATCAAAAAAGATCCGGCAGTAAAGGCCACCGTCCATAATTTAAAAAAAGTCTTGCGCGGTGAATAGTTGTGGATAAACGAATGTTTTATTTATTTTTTACACAAAAAGTGGAAAATATCAATAAAACACATGGTTAAGCCCTTTCTTGTCCACATATTTATCCACACTTATGTGGATAAATAAAAAGCTACCTGACTTAAAAGTCTTTTTCGCTTGCCAGAGCCGCTTGCCCACTTGTGGTCTTTTCTGGGGATAAGTTGTGGAAAAAGCGACGCTTATCCCCATTTTAATTTTTTCAGTGGATACTGTGGACAAGAAGGGGCCCTTATCCATAGGTTTATCCTCAGGCAAATAAGGGGGTCTGCTGAGGCTTTTCCCCGCTTATCCACATATCCACCCTGCCTACTACTGCTACTACTAAGATTATCCTGAAGATGAAGAAGGGAGCGTCACATGCATTTTTCAGCTGTAAAAGAAAATCTGACAGATGCACTGCAAATCGTCCAACGGGCCCTAAGTGCCAAAAACACCATGGCTGTCCTGTCCGGTATTCACCTGGTCTGCGCCGACGGCCAATTGACCATGACCGCCTCCGATTTAGAAGTCCGGCTGGAGGTCACCTTACCGGTTGAGGTGATTGAACCGGGTGAAACCATCGTCCAGGGGCGGGGCTTTACAGACCTGGTCCGCCGCCTGCCGGCAGGCCGGATTGTTTTCAAAAATACCAGTCAAGACGGGTCAGACCACATGACCATCAGCTATGGGGATAACACCGCCGACTTGTACGGCTGGCCGGGACGGGAATATCCCGGTTTTGCGCCGGAAAAAGACCCGGCAGAGCTGACCATGGCCGCCAAAGATTTTTGCGAAGCAATCAGTCATACGGCCTTTACCGTCAATGCGGACGAGGTGCGGCCGGTCTTTACCGGGCTCTTGTTTCAAATCCGCGGCCATGAATTGACCATTGTCGGAACGGACAGCTTCCGCCTGGCCAAAAAAATCACGGTGCTGAACAATAAGAGCGGGGACAATTTTGACTTGATTATTCCGGTCCGGGCCTTAAATGAGTGGGCCCGGATTGTGGCCGCTGAAGAAGATCCCTTTGAAATGGAAATTTCCGACCGGCAGGTGCTCTTTAAAACGGCCAATGTCCGCCTCTTGGCCCAGCGGATCCGGGGGGATTTCCCGCCTTTTGACAAGGTGATTCCCAGCGGCTGGCAAACGTATGTGAAGTTGGAACGGAAGCCCTTGTTAGAAGCCTTGGACCGGGCCAGCCTCTTTAGCCGGGAAAAGGACGGGACCCTGGTGGTGACCTTTCACATTGAAAACAACCTCCTCCACATTGCCACCGCCAGCGAATTTGGGAAAGTGGATGAAAATTTGCCGGTCTACCAGGAAGGGGAAACGGTGGATATTTCCTTTAACGCCCGCTACCTTTCTGAGGCCTTAAAGGCCATGGAAGACAGCCACTTGGACCTGACCTTTAACGGGTCTATGGGCCCTTGTGTGGTAAAACCGCAGGCGGCTGACAAGTACCTCTATCTCTTGCTGCCTTTACGCCGCTAATGGCGGTTCAAAGGTTGTGGCTGGCTCAATTTCGCAATTACCAGCAGGCAGATGTGACCTTTGCGCCGATTTTGAACTTGCTCATCGGCGCCAATGGCCAGGGCAAAACAAATTTAATTGAAAGCCTCTACACCCTATCCACAGGACACGGCTTTCGGGCCGCCAAAGATAAAGAATTGATTTTACACGGGGCCCAGGCGGCGCGGCTGAAGGCCCTTATCCAGCCGGATAACAGCGCCCGTCGCCTGCCCCTCCAGCTGGCCTTTAACGGTCATGCCAAACGCTGGCAGCTCAATGGCGTGGCCTACCGCCAGCTGCAGGATATGCCCGACCGCTTGCTGGCGGTCTTATTTACGCCGGATGATTTGGCGATTATCAAGGGGTCTCCGGAGGAAAGGCGCCGGTTTTTAGACCGGGAACTGGGCTTGATCAGCCCGGCCTACGACCTGGAGCGCCGGACCTACCGGCGGCTCTTGGCCCAACGCAATGAGCTCTTAAAAGATGTCCGGGCCCGGCGGGCGCCGGCAGACCATTTATCCGTCTGGGACCGTAAACTGGCCCACAGCGGTGCTTATTTGGTGGCCGAGCGGTTGGCTTTTTTACGTCGCCTGGTGCCGCGGGCCCGGCAGGTGCATGAGTATATGGCCCAGCAAAGCGGCTTTAACCTGACCTACCAGTCTTCCCTAGGGGCCGGGATTAAAAATGAAGGGGCGGCAGACCTGGAAGAGGTTTTTTTACAGGCCTTGACCGACCGTCAAAAGGAGGACATCCAGGCCGGCAGCACCGGGCTGGGGCCCCACCGAGATGACTTGGTCTTTTACGCCCACCAGGAAGAACTGCGGGCCTTTGGCAGTCAGGGTCAACAACGAACGGCCATTTTGGCGCTTAAATTGGCGGAAGTGGCAGTCATCACAGACAGCTGCGGGTCACGGCCGATTTTGCTCTTGGATGACGTCTTGAGCGAACTGGATCCCAGCCGGCAACGTCTCCTGCTGGAATCGGTCATCAGCCGAGGGCTTCAGACCTTTATCAGCAGTACCCATTTGGATCTAAGATATGATTTATTTAAAAATGGAAAGGTTTTTTCTATTAAAGAGGGAAAAATCATTCCAAAACAATAAAACCCTCGTTTTTTGCCTGGATTTTTTGCAAATAACGGGGGTTTTTGTTATAATAGGACCATAGCGAGGCAATCAAATGCCTTGCTGTTTATATGTTTTAATCATCCAATTCGGCTGAACGACGGCGCGCATTTTGCAGCGCCTTTATTTTGTTATGAAGGAGGTGCCCCCTTGGTAAAACCTTTTGAAGGCGATTACACAGGTAATGAAATTCAGGTTTTAGAAGGACTGGACCCGGTGCGCAAGCGTCCCGGGATGTACATTGGGACGACGGGCAGCGCCGGTTTACATCACTTGGTGAACGAAATTGTCGATAACTCTATTGACGAGGCCTTGGCCGGCTATGGGAAGACCATTACGGTCACCATCCATACGGATAATTCCATTACAGTTCGCGATGAAGGGCGTGGCATTCCGGTGGACATTCACCCGAAAATGGGCCGCCCGACCTCGGAAGTGGTTATGACGGTCCTGCACGCCGGCGGTAAGTTCGGCAAGGGCAGCTACAAGGTTTCCGGCGGTTTGCACGGGGTCGGCATGAGTGTGGTCAATGCCCTGTCCGATGCCATGCGGGTCCGGATTTGCCGGGACGGTAAGGTCCACGAGCAGCGGTTTGCCCGCGGGAAAATAGCCAGTGAACTGGAAGTGGTGGGCCAGTGCGACCATACGGGGACAACGATTTGGTTCCACCCGGATATTGACATTTTTAAAGAAGGCATTGTCTACGACTTTGATATTTTATCCCGCCGGCTGCAGGAATTATCCTTTTTAAACGGTGGCTTAACCCTGACCTTAACCGATGAACGCCCGGATGAGGTGCGGACGGAACGGTATTATAATCCCGGTGGCCTGGCAGACTATGTGCCCTGGTTGAACCGGAACCGGGTGCCCATTCAAAAAGATGTTATTTTGTTTGAAGGCGAACGCGACGGTGTTATCGTGGATATTTCCATGCAGTACACCAAGAGCTACAGTGAAAATATTTATTCTTACACAAATAATATCCACACGATTGAAGGCGGTACCCATGAAATAGGCTTTAAAACGGCCCTGACCCGGTCCGTCAATGACTATGCCCGGCGGATGAACCTGCTCAAGGATAAGGACGACAACCTTTCCGGGGATGATATCCGGGAAGGCTTGACGGCGGTCATCAGCGTCCAGGTGCCGGATCCGCAGTTTGAAGGGCAGACCAAAACGAAACTCGGCAACAGTGAAGTCCGGGGCGTGGTGGATGTGGTTGTGGGCAATGGGGTTGCCACCTTTTTAGAGGAGCATCCCTCTGAAGCCAAGACCATCATCAGCAAGGCCATTGATGCCCAAAGGGCACGGGTGGCGGCGCGTAAGGCCCGGGACATGACCCGCCGTAAAAGCGCCTTGGAATCCACCGCCCTGCCGGGTAAACTGGTGGACTGCTCGGTGAAAGATCCGGCCTTTTCAGAGCTCTTCATCGTCGAAGGGAATTCCGCCGGCGGGTCGGCCCAAGATGGCCGTGACCGGCGCTTTCAAGCCATTTTGCCCCTGCGGGGTAAAATTTTAAACGTTGAAAAGGCCCGCCTGGACCGGATTTTAAACAGCGAAGAAATCAAAAATCTGATTACCGCCATCGGCACCGGGATTGGCGACCAGTTTGACTTAGCCAAGGCCCGCTACCATAAGATTATCATCATGACCGATGCGGACGTTGACGGCGCCCATATCCGGACCCTCTTGCTGACGCTTTTTTACCGGTATATGACCCCCTTAATCGATGCCGGCTATATCTACATTGCCCAGCCCCCCCTCTACAGCGTCAAGGAAGGTAAAAAACTGACCTACCTTTACAATGATGAATCGCTGGACCAATACCGGCTTGAAAAAGGCGCCGAGAACTTAGAAAAAAACCTGAAGCGCTACAAGGGGCTGGGGGAAATGGACGCAGACCAATTATGGGATACGACCATGAACAATGAAAACCGGGTCCTCTTAAAAGTGGCCCTGGAAGACGCCGCCAATGCCGACGACGTCTTCAGTATGCTGATGGGGGAAAAGGTGGCCCCGCGCCGCGAATTCATCACCAGCAATGCCAAATATGTGAAAAACATCGATACCTAAACCGGTGACAGGTGAAAGGAGGAAGCTTTTTGGAAAATTACACCCATGGGAGCATTAGGCCCGTTCATTTGGTTGAAGAAATGAAAACGTCCTTTTTGGAATATTCCATGAGCGTCATCACATCACGTGCCCTACCGGATGTGCGAGACGGGTTGAAACCGGTTCATCGCCGCATTCTTTTCGGCATGCATAAGGCCGGCTTTACACCGGATAAACCCACCGTCAAAAGCGCCAATATCGTCGGCTATGTGCTGGGGCACCTGCACCCACACGGGGACTCGGCCTGTTACGATGCCATGGTGCGGATGGAGCAGCCCTTTGCTATGCGCTACCCCCTGGTGGACGGGCAGGGGAACTTTGGGAATATTGACGGCTACCAGGCCGCGGCCATGCGGTATACGGAAGCGCGCATGAGCCGGCTGGCCCGGGAAATGCTGCGAGATATTGACAAGGAAACCGTTGATTACACGCCAAACTATGACAACACCATGCAGGAACCGACGGTCTTGCCGGCCCGCTTTCCTAACCTTTTGGTCAACGGGTCTTCCGGGATTGCCGTGGGCATGGCGACCAACATTCCCCCCCATAATTTACGCAACATCACCGATGCGGTCCTGGCCATGATTGAAGACCCGGAGGTCTCTGATGAAAGCCTCTATCAAAAAGTAAAGGGCCCGGATTTTCCAACCGGTGCCATCATCATGGGGACCGAGGGCATTCGCAGCGCCTATCAAACCGGGCGGGGCAGCATCACCGTCCGGGCCCGAACCGCCATTGAAAAAATGAGCGGCGGTAAGCACCGGATTGTGGTGACGGAAATCCCCTACCAGGTGAATAAGGCCCGCCTGATTACAAAAATTGCCGAACTGGCACGGGATAAGGTCCTGGACGGGATTACCGATCTGCGGGATGAGAGCGACCGCAACGGTTTACGGGTTGTGGTTGAATTACGCCGGGACGTGAACCCGCGGGTCATGCTCAACCTGCTCTTTAAACACACCCAGTTGCAGGACAACTTTGGGGTCATTATGCTGGCCCTGGTGGGCGGCGAGCCGAAAATCCTGAACTTGCGGCAGATGATTGCCTACTACCTGGACCACCAGGAAAACATCATCATCCGTCGCACCAAGTACGATTTGCGCAAGGCGGAAGAACGGGCCCACATCGTTGAGGGCTTGAAAATTGCCGTGGACAATATTGACGAAGTGATTCGGATTATCCGGTCCTCCTATGACGATGCGGAAAGTAAGGCCCGCCTGGGCGAAGCCTTCGGCCTGAGTGACCGCCAGGCACAGGCGGTCATTGAGATGCAGCTGCGCCGTCTGCAAGGACTGAACGTGACCAAGTTAGAAGAAGAGCTGGCCGAATTACGGGAACGGATTGCCTATTACAAGTCCGTTTTGGCAGACATCAACCTGGTCCGTCAGATCATCGCCGAAGAACTGACGGAAATCGCCGATAAATACGGGGATGACCGGCGGACGGAAATTTCCTTTGACGACCAGGATATGAACATTCTCGATTTGATTGCCGATGAGGACATGGTCATCACCCTCTCCCATGACGGCTATGTCAAACGGATGCCCATGGACGCCTATAAGAGCCAAAAACGGGGCGGCCGGGGCGTATCGTCCGCTAAAATGAAGGAAGAGGACTGGATTGAGGAAATCTTCATCACCACCACCCACCACCAGCTCCTCTTCTTCACCAATACCGGCCGGGTCCTCCGCCTCCGGGCCTTTGACATTCCGGAAAGCGGCCGTACCGGTAAGGGGATGGCGATCATCAACCTGCTGAACCTGCAGCCGGGAGAAACGGTGGCCACGGTCATTGCCCTGCGCGATTTTGATGACCGCTTTTTAACCGCTGTCACCAAAAAAGGCATGGTCAAGAAAACCGCCTTAGCCGATTATGAAACCAACCGGAAGGACGGGATTCTGGCCATTCGTCTAGATGAAGACGATGAAGTGGTGGCGGTCAAACTCACCGCCGGTGAAGATGAACTGATCATCGTCACCGAGGGCGGTTACGCCATCCGCTTTAATGAAGAAGATGTCCGGCCGACAGGTCGCTACACCGCCGGGGTCAAGGGCATTCGCCTGACAGGCAGTGACCGGGTCATTACCATGGACATCGTCCAAGACGATGCCAGCCTCTTGGTCATCACCGAAAAAGGCTTCGGCAAACGGACCGAGCTGACCGAGTACAGCCTGCAAAAACGCGGCGGTAAAGGGGTCTTTACCGTCAAACTCGGCAAGCGGGGCAAGCGTTTGGTCCAGGCCCTGGTCGTCCGTGACGGCGAAGAAGTGATGAGCATCAGCCGGGAGGGGACCCTGATTCGCTTTGCGGTCAACGATATTTCCCAGACCGGCCGGGCCACCCAGGGCGTCACCATGATGAATCTGGAAGGCGACGACGAAGTGGTCGGCATGGCCCGCATTATTGAAGAGGAAGCCTAATGGGTGCCGAATTTTGGAATATCTTTTATATCCTTGTCGGCGCGGTTTTTTTAGCCAGTGGCCTCCTCTGGCTGCAGACCAGTTACCGAAAGCGTCACCAGGTTCATTTTGACCAGGTGATGATTTCCGGTCAATTAAAAGCAGACCTTTGCGACTTGATCGACCGGGGCGACCGGGAAGGGGCCATCAGCCTCTTCCGCCGGAAAACACTCCACAACCGGCAGTTTTGCGAAATATATATTGATGAACTGGCCCGTCGGTATGAAAACGGGCAAGTCTAAGTGGTAACGGAGGCAGGGACCCTGTCTCCGTTTTTTAATGGTATCGACGCCGGCCTTATGGTAGAATCAAAACAAATATGAGAAAGGGTGAAAGACTTTGCCTATCCATGAAGCACAGACGATTGCCCAAATCGTCACCGCACCGGGTAAGGGGGCGGTGGGCATCATCCGGATTTCCGGCGATGAGGCCCTGGCCATTGGTGACGGTTTGGCAGGCGGCCGGGGGATGATTGCCCGGGCTGCCTCTCACACCATTCATTACGGCTGGGTCCACGACCGGGAGGGCAACCGCTTGGATGAAGCGCTCTTTATGGTCATGCATGGACCCCGGACCTATACCGGTGAAGACGTGGTGGAAGTCCAGTGCCACGGCGGCCCGGTGGCGGTGGGCGAAGTATTGCGGGAGGCCTGCGCCCGTGGCGCGCGTCCGGCTGAGGCCGGAGAATTTTCACGGCGGGCATTTTTAAATGGAAAAATCGACCTGAGCCGGGCTGAAGCCATTATGGACTTGGTGGAGGCAAAGAGTGACGGGGCCTTGAAGTTGGCCGCCCGGCAGAAATCGGGCCGGACCGAAGAACTGGTGGACGGGCTCCGCGCCGCCATTTTAGAATTGATTGCCTACATCCAGGCGGACCTGGATTTTCCGGAAGATGACATTGACCGGCTGGACAAGGCCGCCTACCGGGACCGGGCAGAGGGCCTGGCCCATGACCTGGAAGACTTGGTCCGGACGGCAACCCGGGGCCGCCTTTACCGGGACGGGATCACCGTGGCCCTGTGCGGTCGTGCCAATGTGGGCAAAAGCTCCCTGCTCAATGCCCTGACCGGCAGGAATACCGCCATTGTGACCAATATTCCCGGCACCACCCGGGATTCGGTAGAGGCCAACATCCAAGTGGATGGCCTGGCCCTGCGCCTGATTGATACGGCCGGTTTGCGCAAAACCGATGACCTGGTGGAGCAAATCGGGGTGGACCGGGCCAAGGATATCGTCCGTGGCGCCGATGTTATCGCTTATTGCCTGGCGGCGCCGGAGGGCCTCCAGCCGGTGGACCGGGCCTTTATAGAGGACCACCGGGACCAGGTGGGGCTTTTGGTCATCAACCAGGTGGACCTTTCCGACATGCCCAGCCCGGACCTGCCCTGGCCGGCTGTGCGCACCAGCGCCCTGGCCGGGACCGGGATTGACGACCTGGGAAGGGCGTTAAAAGAAGCTGCCCTGGCGGAAGCGCCGGCCGCTGAAAATGCCCTTTACTTGACCAATGCCCGTCAAGTTAGCTTGGCGGAAACGGCCTTACAGGACCTTCGACACTTTTTAGAGGCCCTGGCCATGGGGGTATCCGATGATCTTTTGGTTATTGATTTGCAGCATGCCTGGGAAGTTTTAGGGCTTATCACCGGGGACACCGCTGCCGATGACCTCCTGGATCAAATATTTTCACAGTTTTGCTTAGGAAAGTGAGGCAAATGACTGAAACGATGAAAGCAAAGTACGACCTGATCGTTGTCGGTGCCGGGCACGCCGGGCTTGAAGCGGCCTTTGCCGCCGCCCATATGGGGAAGCAGGTCCTCTTGTTGACCCTGAGCCTGGACCACATCGCCCTCCTGCCCTGTAACCCCTCCATCGGCGGACCGGCCAAGGGGCACCTGGTCCGGGAAATAGATGCCCTGGGCGGGGTCATGGGCGAAGCCGCTGATGCCACCGACATTCAGATGCGGCTCCTGAATACCCAGAAGGGGCCGGCCGTTCAGGCCCTTCGGGCGCAAGTCGACAAACCGCGCTACGGGGCCTACATGCGCCAGCGCTTACAGGAAGAGGCGAACATCACCCTCCTGGAACGGGTGGTGGAAGGGCTCATCATTGAGGCCGGCGCCGTTCAAGGGGTGGTCGATGAATACGAGACCGCCTGGCAGGCCCCTCGGGTGATTGTTTGCACCGGAACCTATTTACGGGGGCAGATCATCATCGGCGACCTGATTAAAAACGCCGGACCGGGCGGTCAGGTATCCCCGCAGGGGCTTTCCCGGTCTATTGCAGAAGATGCCGGCCTGGCCACCATGCGGTTTAAAACCGGCACCCCGCCCCGGGTGGACGGCCGGACCCTGGACCGGGAGCTAATGGCCGTCCAGCCTGAGGACGCGCCGGACCGCCGGTTTTCCCATTGGTCCGAGGCCGCCAACGGCCTGGAAAAGCGGCCCTGCTACCTGACCTATACCTCAGCGGACACCCATGCCATCATCCGGGACAACTGGCACCGGTCGCCCATGCAGACCGGCTTGGTCACCGGGGCCCCGCCTCGCTACTGCCCCTCCATTGAGGATAAGATTCATCGCTTCAGCGATAAAAGCCGCCACCAGCTCTTTATTGAGCCGGAAGGCTTGGACACGACCCTCTACTACATGCAGGGCTTTGCAACCTCCCTGCCCTTTGACGTTCAGGAGCAAATGGTGCATTCGGTGCCCGGCCTGGCCCATGCCACACTGGTCCGAGCCGGATACGCCATTGAATACGATCTAATCGAGCCGACCCAGCTCTACCCGACCCTGGAATGTCAGTCGGTCAAGGGCCTTTACTTTGCCGGCCAGATGAACGGGACCTCCGGTTATGAAGAGGCCGCCGCCCAAGGGCTTATGGCCGGAATCAATGCCGTCCTCAGCCTGGAGGGGAAGGCGCCCTTTGTGCTCCGTCGGCATGAGGCCTATATTGGCGTTTTAATTGACGACCTCATCACCAAGGGGACCCGGGAGCCCTACCGGATGCTGACCTCCCGCTGCGAATATCGACTCCTTTTGCGGCAGGACAATGCCCACCTCCGCCTGACCCCCTACGGCCGCCGCCTGGGCCTGATTGATGACGACAAGTGGGCACTCTTCCAGGCGGACTGTGACCAAATCGCTGCGGAAAAGGACCGCCTTAAGGGCGTCGATGTGTCGCCGGCAGATGCCGACTTGGCCGTCCTCTTAACCGACCGGGGCAGCACCCCCCTAAAGCAAAAAATAACGGCCCTGGCCCTCTTAAAACGGCCGGAAATCGGCTACCGGGACTTGCTGGCCTTAGGCTACGGTGACGGCTGCTTGCCGGCCCGGATTTGGCGGGAAGTGGAAACGGCCATTAAATATGAGGGCTATATTGCCAAGCAGGAAGACCAGGTGGCCCGGTTGGAAAAATTAGAGAACAAACAGCTGCCGGCAGACTTTGATTACAGCCGGGTGACCGGCCTGCGCAAGGAAGCCTGCGAAAAACTCAGCCAAATCCGTCCCCTCACCGTCGGCCAGGCCAGCCGGATTTCCGGCGTCAACCCGGCGGACATTACCGTTTTGCTGGTCGGCTTGAAAAAAGCCGCCTGCCTGCAAGGAGGAAATCATGACCGCTGAAGCCTTGTACCGGGCCTTTGCCGACCTTGACCTGCCCCTGACCGATGGGCAAATTGCCCAATTTTTGCAGTACGATGCCCGCTTGCGGGCGGCCAACCAGCACATGAACCTGACGGCCATCACGGCGCCCCAGGAGGTCCTGGAAAAGCACTTTATTGATTCGGCCCTGGTCCTGCATTATGTCAATGAACCGGGGCAAAGGCTCATAGACATCGGCAGCGGTGCCGGTTTTCCGGGCATGGTCCTGGCTATTTTACGGCCGGATTGGGAAATCCTGCTCTTGGACAGCCTGCAAAAGCGGGTGGATTTTTTAAGGACCCTGGCAGGCGCCCTGGGCCTGTCCGACCGGGTCCGGGCTCTTCACGGCCGGGCGGAAGCCCTGGGCCATGACCCGGCCTACCGGGAGCGGTTTGATTTGGCAACCGGCCGGGCGGTGACCCAAATGGGGGGATTTTTAGAGTATGCCCTGCCCTTTGTGCGGATTGGCGGCCTGGTGGCCGTCCTGAAGGGGCCCGGCGATGAAGGGACCCTGGCGGATATTGTCAGCGCCGCGGGCACCTTAGGCGGGACCTACCGGGATACCCTTGCCTACACCCTTCCCGGCGGAGACGACCGGCGGCTCTGGCGGTTTGATAAAACCGCGACAACCCCGGCCAACTACCCCCGCCGCCCCAAGGCCATGCGGAACCGGCCCCTGGTCCCCCAGAAAAGGGACCCTTCTTGACCGGATGACGCCTTCCCCCAGGAAGGCGTTTTTTTGCTGCCCACAAGTCCCCTTTAAGCCTGGAATAATAAATTTATATTTGCCATAGGTAACTTTTGAGAAGATAATAAGGGGGAAAGGAGTTTTTATGATGTATGATATTATTGTTATCGGCGCCGGTCCGGCTGGGGTCAGCGCCGCCCTCTATGCAAAAGCCAGAGGAAAAAATATTCTCGTTTTGGAAAAAGAAAAGATCGGCGGCCTGGTGGCCAATGTGTCCAAGGTCAGCCATTTTGCCGGCGTCGCTGACGGCGAAACCGGCCCGGAATTTGCCCAAAGACTGGCCGACCAATTGGCTTATTCGGGCATTCCTGTTCAATATGAAAAGGTGGTTTCCCTGGCGGCAACGGATGACGGCTTCCGCCTGGAAACCCCGGCCGGCCACCACACCGCCAAAAAAGTGATTTGCGCCACCGGCTCCAGCTTGAAAGAACTGCCCCTTGACCTGCCGGAGGGCTTTAGCTGCAAGCATTGGCCCCTGGGCAGGGAGGATGAATTTGCCGGCAAGACCGTCGTCATCAATGGCGGCTCAGACGGGGCCGCCAAGGAGGCCCTTTACCTGGCCAAGTCTGCCAAGACGGTCCACATGGTGCAAAATCAGCCGGCCTTAATGTGCATTGACGAGTTTAAGCGTCAGATTGAAGCGGCGGACAATATTGTTGTCCACACCGACTGCGCTGTAAAAGACCTGACCCTTACCGAGGGCCTCTGTACCGCTGTTGACTTGGGCAGCGACCGGATCAGCGATGAAGCAGGCATTGAGGTCTATGTGCAAATCGGGCAAAATGGCAATTCGGATTTTTTGGCGCCGTTTGCCACCCTTGACAACACTTTCCTGGCGGAAGACTTGGCTGCCGGCAGGCCGGGCCTTTTCTTTGCCGGTGACATTCGCGTAAAGGGCGTTAAGCAAATCGCCACCGCTGTTGCTGACGGCTGCCAGGCCGGGATCCTGGCCTGTAAGGGCTAAGCGGCCGACGTCTTTTCTCTAAAATAAAAAAATACTAGCCCCGAAAGGCTTTGTTGGCGCCTTTCGGGGCTTTGTTGTGCGTTTGTGGCGCTTTTTAGGAGGGCCCCTTAGCCGGGTCAGCGGTTAAAGGTCCTCTTCCTCTCCTTCCAAAAGGCTGCGGAGGGTGGTCAGGGCCCGCTTTTTTCGCTTGTGAACGGTGGCCGGCGAAAGGCCCAGTTCAGCGGCCAGACCACGCTCTGTCGTTTCGCCAAGGACCAGCCGCCACAAGTGCTCTTCCTGGTCCGGCGGCAGGGTAGCCAAGGCGGTCATCAGCCGGGACCGGCTTTGATCGGCGAAGAAAGCCCCTTCACTGCTGGTCACCGCAAAGGCGTCGAGGGCGTCCAGGGGGACGCCGGCGGCCTGTAAATCGCTCATGGTCCAAGTGCGGTCCGCCGCCAGCCGGTTCTGGTAGCGTTCCCGTTCGCTGGCCTGCCAATAGGCCTTGTAAATGGCCTCGCTGACCTCAACCGCTTGCTTTTGAACATAGATGGTTTTCATATTCGTCTCCTTTTTGCGTCTTTTGCAGAACCGTCAAAAAGGAGACAGGCGGGGCCCGTGGCATCGGCAAACGTCCTTTCTGCATAAAAAAAGCGCCTGCGTCAAGCACAGGCGCTTGTCTATGACAAGAATAGAACGTATGTTTGTATATTACAGTGGCGGGTTAGCTGGCGATCTGTCGGCCCCTGGGGGCAGGATGGTCGCAAGTTAGTGGGGAATTAGTGGGGCCTCTGTCGGCGGCGAAGGAGGGCCAGGGCCATGGTGGACAAGGAGCCGCCGGAAAGGGTCAGGCCTGTGGCCAGGTCCCCCTGGTTCAGGGAATCAAAGCCGCCGGCACCGGCCAAGATGGCCAGTAAAAAGGTCAGGACCAGCTCGGCCATGTCGTGGCGGGCGGCGTATTGCAGCCGCATGGCAGAGAGGGCATCCCGGCGGCAAAGGGCATCGTAGGCCGATTTGATGAGGGCCTTGGCCGTGCCGGGCGCAAGGGCCTCATAGGCCGCCAAGTCGTCCGGGTCCGGCAAGGGGCCGCAGTGCCAGTTGAGAGAGGCGGCCTCCCGGACGGCTTCATCTGCCGCCGGCATGGGCGGAGAAGCGGGTCCGGGCCTATCGGCAAAGGCATCCGGCTCAGGCATGGTCGCCGGCCTGGAGTCGGTAGAGAAAGGTAAGCACTTCTTCACGGGTTGCCGGCGCTTGATAGGCCGGCCCCTCGCTCCGGCCCTGCAAGAGACCGGTGGCCTTGGCCCAGCGGATGGCGTCCGCTGCCCAGGGCGAAGGCGCATCATCGGGCAGCGGCTGGGGGCTTTTCTGGAGCTGGGCCACCCTTTGCCGGATGGCCTCAACAAAGGCCGGCCAGCGGCCTTCGGCTAAAATGCGCCGCGGGCAATACTTCCCGCTCCAGTCCTGGTGCTTATAAATCTGCCAGTCCGGGTGGTCAATCAGGAGGGCCGCATTTAAGACCAGGGCATTGGCCTCTGCGGCAGCCAGGGGGGTGGTTTCGCAGATCTCAATGGCTAGGGTGGTCATATTGCCCGGGCCTTGGCCGTCACCGGCGTGCCAGGCCACTTCATTGATGGGCAGGGTCTGCACGATCCGGTCACCGTCCACAAAAAAATGGGCGCCAATGTAGTCGCTGTCCTGGGCCTCAACGCCGGCCAGCCAATGGGCATGGGCCCGGGCATCCGCCGTCGGCGCCGGATTGCCCGTATTGTGGTTGGTGATGCCCCGGATGGTCTGGAGGGGGATGCCGGTGCGGACATGGGGATTGGCATCGGCGGCGATAATGGCCCGTTCAAGGGGGACGCCGGCAATGCTGTCATCGGTAATGATGCCGTTTTGGTAATGGAGCATAATCATCATCCTTTCATAGGAGTTAAGTTAAGAGATAGGAAAAAAGCTACGAAAAAAGCGGGGCAAATGCCCCGCAAGGGTAGACCCATCAGTTGGCAGCGACGTACAAGTCTGCCATCTCTCGGGTGACCAACTGTGCCATATGCGCCTTGGTAAAAATGGCATCACCGCTTTTAAAGACGGTGCTGGCGGCCATTTTTTCCATCATGGTTTTTACCGTATCGGCGGTCAAGTCCGTCTTTGGATCGGACAAGGTCATGCTGGCTTTTTTACCGTCTGCCTTAATGAAGGTTAAGACAAGGGATTTTTGTTGAGCCAAGGGATTCACCTCCTTTCATCATTGAGACCACTTAGCCCTGGCTAAGGACTTCTTCGCTGATCAGGCTGAACTGCTCGCTGGTTCCGTTCAGCAAGGCGGCCAGCGCTTCACAGGCGGCATAGTATTGCGTATCTGTTGCCCCGGTGTTGATGTTGGAAAAAGTACGGGACCGCAGGACCTTTTTGCCCGCCTCCTCACCAAGGTTCATAGAAATGCGCAAGCGTTTGCCGGATAAAGTGAGAGCCATTGAAATCACCTCCTTTTATCAGTTGGGGGAAAGCCCCCTCACTACCTTAAGGAAAAAACTGGCCTTTTGCTTACCGGGCAAGGGCAAATATTTTTTCTGGGGAAATAGGCATAAGATGCTCGCCCGAATCAGGATTAGAAGACGGTTATTTTTCGATCAACTTTCTCTTAAAAATTCTTGCATTAAGGCAATCTTGTGCTATAATATAAGCAGTGGTTAAACTTCCTTTCGTTTTATTTCGTCATTGCATGACCCTTTCAAAAAAGAAGGCCGATGGATATCGGCCTTCTTTTTTTGTTTCACGTGAAACAGTTGGAAGAAAATGGGCGGTCGGCTGGGCCTGTTTCACGTGAAACAGGGGAAGTTTGCAGGGAATTGATGATTGCGCCGGGCGGCTGTGGTATAATGGCCTAGATAAGGAGGCGGTTTCATGATATTGGCATTGGTCAACCAAAAGGGCGGTGTGGCAAAAACCACGACGGCCATCAATTTGGCGGCGGCTTTGGCGCGGGCAAAGAAAAAGGTCCTCTTGATCGACCTGGACCCGCAAGGCAATGCGACCAGCGGCCTGGGCATCGATAAAGACGGGCTGGCAACCACCGTCTACCAAGGGCTGGTTGGAACCGCCGAAGCTGAGGACTGCCGGCAGGTGGGCGTCCGGGACTACTTGGACCTGATGCCGGCGAACATCAATTTGGCGGCGGCCGAGCAGGACCTGGGGTCCCTGGAAGAGGGGACCTTGCAGTTGAAAAGGCTGCTGGCGCCCTTTGCGCCGGCCTATGATGTGATTTTAATTGACTGCCCGCCGTCGCTGGGCTTGTTGACGGTGAACGCCTTGATGGCGGCCGATGGGATTTTGGTCCCCATCCAGTGCGAGTATTATGCCTTGGAAGGGCTGAGCCAGTTGATGGAAACGGTTCAGCGGATCCAGGCCGGCGGCAATCCGTCGCTGCGCCTCTTTGGGATTGTGATGACCATGTACGACGGACGGATGCGGCTGGCCAAGCAGGTGGTGGACGAGGTGCGGACGGCTTTTGGGCCCCTTGTCTTTAAGACCTTGATTCCGCGCAATGTCCGCTTGTCTGAGGCGCCATCTTACGGGCAGACCATATTTGAGTACGACCGGCTTTCCAAGGGGGCCTGGACCTATAAGACGTTGGCGAAGGAGGTTATTTCCCGTGTCGAAAACTAAGGGCGGCCTGGGCCGCGGCTTGGGCGCGCTGATTCCGGATTTAAACGAGAATATTGATAAGTTGAAAAAGGGCGATGAAGGGGCTGCTGGTGAGGCGGTTTATGACCTGCCCCTGGCGGATATCCTGCCAAACCCCTGGCAGCCGCGGCATGAATTTGACGAGGAAGCCTTGACCGACTTGGCAGACTCCATCCGCCGGGAAGGGGTCTTGTCCCCCATCTTGGTGGTCCGCCGGGAGGACGATACCCTGCTGGTGAGCGGGGAACGGCGGCTGCGGGCGGCAAAAATAGCCGGCCTGGAGACCATTCCGGCCATCGTCCGTCAATTGGATGACCGGGCCATGGCGACCATCGCCCTGGTGGAAAACATTCAGCGGGCAGACTTAAATGCCTTGGAAGAGGCTCAGGGCTATGCCCGGTTAATGGCGGATACCGGTCAAAGTGCCGCCCAGGTGGCGGAAGCGGTGGGCAAAAGCCGGGCCCATGTGGCCAATATGGTCCGGCTCTTGGACCTGCCGGAAGAGGTCCTGGCCTTACTGGCCGAGGGGCGGCTGACGGCCGGGCACGGTCGCGCTTTGTTGGGCATTCCGGATCCGGCGGACCTGGTTGCTTTGGCCCTGGAGGCGGCCCAGCTGGGTTATTCGGTCCGCCAGGTGGAAGAATTGGCCCGGTCCCTGAAGGACGGGAATAAACCGGACGCGGACCGGAAAAAGCCGGCCAAGGCCGCTAAAGGACAGGAAGTTTATCAAGAAATCAGCCGCCAGCTCAGTGAAAATTTACAGACCAAGGTGCGGATCCACAAGCGGGGCCCGGTCAGTGAGCTGAAGATTGAGTTTTACAGTGAAGATGATTTAACGCGGATTTTAGAGCTTTTGCACCAGCAATTGCACTAGGAGGCCTTATGGAACGAGCGGATGTGGTCATTGTCGGCGGTGGCGCTTCAGGGCTTATGGCGGCCATTGCCGCCGCGGAAGCGGGCGCTTCTGTGGTCCTCTTGGAGGCAGGCGCCCGGCTGGGGCGGAAGATTGCCGCCAGCGGCAACGGCCGGTGTAACTTTACCCATCGCGGTTTGGACCCGGTCCATTACCATAGTCACACGCCCTACGCCCTCTCTCCCGCCCTGGCCCAGTTTAGCGATGAAGATGCGGTGGAATTTTTCACCGACCTGGGCCTGCCGCCCTATATTGATGACCGTGACCGGGTCTACCCCTATGCGCGAAAGGCCGGCATGGTGGCCGATGCCCTCCGCTTGTGGGCGGCCCACCGGGGGGTTGCCCTGCGGACGGACCATCGGGTGACGGGGATCAGCGGCGGCTACGGGGCCTTCCGGGTTGACAGCCCGGCTGGCCCGGTGGAAGGCCGGACGGTTATTGTGGCCTGCGGTGGCCAGGCGGCACCCCAGCTGGGTGGCACCACCGACGGCTATGCCCTTTTAGAGGCCCTTGGCCATGTCTCCCGGCCCCGCCACCCGGCCATTTGCCCAATTTGTACGGAAAAAGCGGCCATCCGTGGCCTGCAGGGGGTGCGCTGGTGGGTGGATGCCCGGTTCAAGGCCTCCCAGGACCGGCCGGATGCTTCCGGGGAAGTCCTCTTTAACGCAGATGGCTTGAGCGGCCCGGTGGCCTTTGACCTGGCCCATGCGGTTGGTGAGCGGTTGGAGGGGCAGAACATACGTTTGCATCTCGACCTCTTTCCGGACCTGCCTGCAGAAAGATTGGAGGCTCACCTGGCTCTGCGGATGGACCGCCTTGGATGGCAGCCGGTGGCCGCCTTTACCGCCGGCCTTTTGCCCAAGCCCCTGGGACTTCTCCTGATGCGGCGGCTCTATGCCGGCAAAATGACCGATGGGGCTGCGGCCTTGCCGGCGGATATGCCGCAGGCCTTTACGGCCCTGGCTAAAAATTACCCGCTAGCCGTGACCGGCTTGCGCCCCTACCAGGACGCCCAGGTTACGGCAGGGGGCATTGACCTGGCGGATTTTGACCCGGAGACGCTGATGAGCTGGCTGGTGCCCGGGCTCTTTGCCTGTGGAGAAGTGCTGGATGTTACCGGCGACTGCGGCGGCTATAACCTGCAATGGGCCTGGGCCAGCGGTCGGCTGGCCGGTCGGTCGGCAGCCGCCTTTGCCGGATAAGGAGGAGGATACATTGACCGGTTGGGATATTTTTGTCGTCGGGGTCATTGCCTTGGCCCTGATGCGCGGTTATCGAAAGGGATTTTTTCGTCGATTGGGCGGTTGGGTCGGCGGTTTATTGATATTTTACGGGCTTTGGCGGCAGATTGACGGCATTGAAAAAACCGTGAACCGGCATATTAACGGCCGGGCCCAGGTGCAGAAGTTAATTGAGAACTACCTCCACCACCGGGAAGGCGGCGAGGAAGCCTTTGATACCTCAGGCCTGCGGGAGACTATTTCCGCCCTTCCCCTGCCCGGCAGTTTCAGTGACCGGCTGAACGATCAAATTCAAGCCCAGAGCGCTCAGGTAACTGAAAGCGTTTACACCCATGTGGCCCATGTGCTGTCGGTCCCCTGCTGGCGTATTTTATTGTTTGTTTTGGTTTGGGCGGCGGCCCTGCTGATCTTATATGTCATCGGCCACCTGCTTTACCGGCTGCTGAAAAAGGTCCCCTTCCTTTTGACCTTTGATGCCTTTTTGGGGGCCTTTGTCAGTGCCTGCCTGTCCCTGGTCCTCCTGGGCTTTATTACCCTGGCGACCATGACCTTCGGGGTGGGCACGGCGGCCGGGACGGCGGCGGAAGACAGTTTTTTCCTGCCGGTCCTTAAATTTTTGGTGGACTTCTTTATCGGCGGCCAGGCCCCCTTCCTATAGGAGATTGTTTGCATGCAAACTATTTTACGAAAGCTATATTTAATGGTGCTGGCGCTTTCTATAGCCGGCATGGCCGGAGGCGGGAAGCCCCTTTGGGCGGCGGATGATTCGGAGGTTGAAGACGCTACGGAAGTGGCCAAGGAAGCCGCCAGTGCCGGCGCCGACGCGGCTAAAGACCAGCTGGGCCTTATAGCCCACTTCTTTACCCCGGACCGGCTGAGCCTTTACCTCTTGAATGGGATCCGGATCCTGGTCTTGCTGGTCATCGTCGGGCTGATTTGGCGGGTAGGCGGCTTTTTAATCCGCCGGCTCCTGCGCAATAAGCAACGGGCCGCCTCTGCTGCCGGCGGCGTCCAGCTGAGTACGGCGGGGCATTTGATTGAAAGCGTTTTCAATTACTTTATGCTCTTCATTGCCCTGATGGGCGTTCTGGGTATCATCGGCGTGGATATTCGCGGCATGGTTGCCGGGGCCGGGATTGCCGGTGTGCTGATTGCCTTTGTCTCGCAGAGCATCATTAAGGACTGGGTCAGCGGCCTTTTTACCCTGATTGAACGCCATTATGATGTGGGCGATTGGGTTAAGCTGGCAGACTTTGAAGGCGAGGTTTTAAGCGTGGGCATGCGGTCCACCACGATCCGCACCGCTTACGGGGAAACGGTCTTCATCCCCAACGGGATGGTCGATGCGGTGGTCAATTATTCAAAATACCCGAGCGTGGTTTTATTTGACATCCCCCTGCCCTATGAATGCGATAACCTGACGGCCCGTCAGGCCCTTGCCGAGGCCTGTGACCGGTTCAACAATGAAGCTGAGCCGGGCGAAGACCTCTATAGCCCGGCAGACCTCTTAGGCGTCAATGCCTTTGAGGCCAGTGCCGTTATGTGGCGGATTTCCTTTACGTCTACCTACTTGGCCCACTGGGTCCATACCCGTCAATTGCGGGCTATTTTAAAAGAGATCTTGGATGACCGCGGCATCGGCATTCCCTATGACCAGCTGGTAATTCACCAGGAACCGGCAGGGCCGCCGGAGGAGTCGAGCCCGGATGCCGTTGATTGAAAGGGGAGGTGGCAACCTTGCCGATGGATTTACAGGTGGGCGATGTGGTGCAGGTGAAAAAAAAACACCCCTGCGGCAGCGACCAATGGCGGATCATGCGCCGCGGAATGGACTTCCGCATTCGCTGTCAGGGCTGTGACCATGAAATCTGGCTCCCACGGCCGAAGTTTGAAAAAATGATTAAAAAAGTGATATATCAGGCACCGCGTGAGCCGCGGACCTAACAAGGCCTTGCCTATAACGAAAAAATTCCCCGTCATGCATTCAGGCATGACGGGGAATTTTTGCATTATCGGTTAAGTCGGTTTGAAAAGACCGGTCACCTTGCTGACGTCCACGGAAAAGAGAACGCCGCTGTTGGGTCCTTCAAATTCGTGGACGGCACGGACAGCGCTGATGATCTTTTCCGCTTCATCAGCTGCCGCCACGATGAGAATGACCTCTTTTTCCGGTTCGATTTCCAGGTTAAAGAATTTGGCCGCCTTATCGCTGGCGGTGCCGTGGCCGTGTAAGGTCGTCGCCCCACGGGCGCCGCCCTTTCGTGCGGCGGCGATGATGTCATCCGCCCGGCCGTTGTCGACGATGATGGTGATCAGCTCATGTTCCATACTGCCTGCTCCTTTCCAACATTCACCGGTTAACTCATTTAAACCGAGCACGCGCACCAAGGGCATTGTAATGGCCAATCCGTGGCCGTGTTTGTTCAGTTCCAGGGCCTTGTGGAGCTCTTTGTGAAAGGGCTCGGACAAGGATTCATGCGCCACCAAGAGCATGATTTCTTTGCGCAGTTGATCAATGCCCAACATATTCAGCAACTTACTGGCATTGGTGCCCAGGCCATAGAGCACCGTTGCGCCGGAAATGCCCACTTCAGCCGCAGCAAGTAAGGCGCGTTTATCGTCTTTTGGGTCTAAAAAAACCACATTTAAGTTAAATTGACAAGCCATGATTACCGCTCCTTTGCTTCTGGCGAAATGACAGGCGAGGGCCTCTTTTTAGGCCGAGTGGCAATAATCCCCAACAATTGTACAGCAAGAATGGGGATTAAAGCAACCGTGGCGATGACCCCGAAGGCATCAATCAAACCGGCCGTGCCCTTCCAGGCCGTCGCCGCGCCCTGGGCAAAGGCCAAGATAAAGGTGGCCGTCATCGGCCCGGAAGCGGCAGTGCCTGCGTCAAAGCCCATGCCCACAAAAAGGGTCGGCGTCAGACGGCTCAGCAGCATGCAGAGCAGGTAGCCCGGTAATAAGATATACCAGAGCTGGGCACCGGGAGTGGCCAGACGCAAAAGGGTTAGGACAAGGGCCAGGGATACCCCAATGGCCAGGGTCGTTAAAATCAGCTTTTTCGTGATCGTACCGGCGGTGATGTCCTCAATTTGGGCACAGAGGACGTGGACGGAAGGCTCGGCCAGAATAACCAGGAGCCCGATGGCCGAGCCGACCAGGATAACCAGGGGGACCGATTGGCCGGCCAAGGTTTGGCCGATGACCTTGCCAGCGTTCATAAAACCGGCATTGACGCCGGTCAGGAAGAGGATAAAGCCGACAAAAGTATAGACAAAACCCATTAAAATACGGTAAAAGGCCCGTTTGGAAAGCTTCAGCAGGGTGTACTGGGCTAAAATCGTGATGATGACCAAGGGAACAATGGCACTGGTCACATCAACCAGGACCCCCTTGAAGACGCCCAGCAAGTAGGGCAGAAGGTCCGGCTGGGCACTTGCGGCTTCAGGGATATCGCCGGAGACATCGGTCAAGCCCTTGACAAGGGTCAGGATCATGACCGCGGTCATCGGCCCGGCGGTGGATAAACCGGCCAGCCCGAAGCTGTCCTCTTCCGCTTTTTTCCCACCATGGACCCGGCTGACACCGATGCCCAGGGCTAAAATAAAGGGCACCGTCATAGACCCGGTCGTGGCACCGCTGGTATCCGTTGCAATGCCCAGCATATCGTTGGAGGAGATAACCGCCAAGAGGCAAATCACGCCGAAGCAAATGAGCAGGAGGTTGTTCAGCGCCCATTGCATAATGATGCGCAAGAGGCCAAGGGCAATCATCAGGCCAACACCGATGGAGGCCAGGAGGACCACGGAGATCACGCTGATGATTCCACCGGTGGCGTGGGTGATTTGGCTGGCAATGACGAGCAGGTTGGGCTCAGCCACATTGATGAAAAAGCCCAGCACCAGGCCGACGCCCATCATCAGCGGCAGGCTCCGGCGCCGGGCCAGGGCGCCGCCGACATGGGTTCCCACCGGGGTAACCGCCAAATCAACGCCCAGGAGGAAGATGGCCAGGCCAAGGATGATGAAAAGAGCACCGATAAGGAAATGGATTAGCTCACGGCCGGGCAGGGGTGCCACCGTAAAATGCAAAATCAGCACCAAGATGCTCACCGGCACCACGGCCATCACCGTTTCGGATAATTTCGATAAAAGTACGCCCAAAGCGCATCCCCCCTTCGCAATAAGAAAAAAAGGGCCGCCGGCAACGGCGCGCCCTTATTCATACCGGTACAGATTATTTGCCGGCTTTATCCGTATCCAAGTTGGCGCCTTCAACATTTTCTGTTGCGCCACCTTTTAAGGTATCTAAATCTTCTTCTTCATGACCTTCAGTTAATCTGGTTGGGTCTTTTTCAATAGCATCTTTGTCCAAGGACATGGGAGTTCCTCCTTCAGGTTTTTGCAATGTTTACGAATAAGCGTTAAATGCTCTATGTTAAAAGTACCCGTCTTAGCGGTCTTTAAACCAAAAAGGCGTCAAAAAACGAAAAATAGTGCAAAAAAATTTGCGGGCGGGCCATCTGGGTCAAGATTAAATTAAATATTGAGCCGGGCAAGGCCTTCTCCGGCCAGCCCTTATAAGATGAAGGGATTTTTATAAGGGACCTTTTTAGACCCCGGCTTTAGGGGATGGCGGTAAATTTATCCTTTAAGGCATGTTTATAACCCTTCTATATTGGTTATGTTTATAATTGTCCGGACGACAAGGACAGACAGATTGAAAAAAATAAACATCAATGCGCAAAGCAGCTTGATGCGGAGGTGAGCATGTGCGAAGAGCAAGTAAAATTTTAAGCTTTATTTTGGGCCTTTTTGTTGTCTTATATGCGGCCGGGACCTTTTTTGGCATCTACCAATATATGTACCTCGACCGGTATTGGGCGCAGGGCCTTGGTCTCACGGACAACATGTTTTATGCAGGCTTTTACCTGACCTGTACACTGGCAGCGGTCACGGCCCTGGTGGGGCTCTATCTGATCTTGAAGGGCCTTTTTGCCCGCCGGCGAGACCGGCGGCTGACCTTTAACCATGACGACGGTCAGGTAGAAATCAGCGAGGAAGCCATTACCGGCGCGGTTCAATCCACCTTGGCCGATTATGACGGCATTGAAGAAAGCGAAGTCCGGATGGATCTAAAAAACGGCAACAAGCCGAGCATTCGCGCAAAAATTGACTGCGGTATCCGCCGGGGTGCCAACTTGGACCAGTATGGACAAGCCATTAAGGAGCGGGTCAGTCGGGAAATTACCACCCTGACCGGCTTACCTGTGGAAGATGTCCAAATCAGCTTTTATGACGCAGAGAACTCGACACAGACAAAGAACAGGTAGGTGAGATTATGTCCAACGGAATTGACTGGGATCGCTACGATGCGCCTGCCCCACCGCCGAAATCCGCCTATCCTGACGCTTATTCGCAGGCCTATCCGCAGCCGGGACGGCAGCCACAAAATGCTGGTCTCCGGGCGCCGGAACCCCCTTCCAAGAGCTGGTTGGTGCGGCAGTTGGAAAGCCCGGCGGCAAAAGCCTTATGGGCAAGGCGGCGGCACACCATTGTGAGCATTTTTGTCGCCATCCTTTTGGCCCTATCCATTGCCGTTTTTGGTTTTGGCTATACCCTCTTAGGGGTTATATTTGTGGCAATTGCCTATCTTTACGGCGGTTGGCGCGATGGCAATCCGCTGATCTATAAACTGCTCAATCGATTCCTTTAAATAAACCATTGAATAAAGACCTGAAACAGCGTACCGAATAAGGAGGCCATTATGTCTGAAGCAAAAATGAACCCGGCGAATTTGCCGGATGCCTACAATAAAGATGAACTGGAAGGACAAGCCTATACAGATACCCTTTCCTTTGACGACTCGGTAATTGAAAAAATTGCCGGCATTACCGCCCGTGAAATTCCCGGTATACTTGATATGAAGGGCAATTTCATGACCGGAATTACGGAAAACTTTACCTCCGGTCCGAATGTGACCAAGGGGATTTCCGCCGAAGTCAAGGAACGGGACGTTTCAATTGATGTCAAACTAATTTTAGAATTCGGCGCGTCCGCACCGGAAATCTTTGCTGAAATGAAGGACCGGGTCCGGTCTCAGTTGCAGCAAATGACCGGCCTGAACCTGCGGGAGCTGAACGTCCGCGTGGTGGACGTCATGACCCGGAAAGAGTACGACAAACAGAGCCGGGACAGCCGTGAAAATAACGCTTACCGCCAGGGCAATCCGCCCCGGGCATATTAAAGCAAAGAGAAAAGGCATCGCAGAAAAATCCCTTTAGTATAAGGAAGGAGCCCATTATGGCAGATAAAAAACAGAAAAAATCCATGGAAAAAATGGATGAATTGCGCGCACATACGGACCTAAAGAGTGGCTGCAATGGCGATGGCCAAGGCAACAACCCCTTGATTCCCCCCGGCGGTTCTTGTGAAATTAACGACCCGGTAGACCCGAAACTGGCACCGGCCGCCCAAGGGACCCCCATCGCCAACCAAAAAGGCGGCAATCCGGACCATCAGAGCCGGAAGGACAAGGCTTCCGATAAGGCGGAAGCGGCTGGCGAAAAAGCCAAAGAAAGCGCTGAAGCCGCTAAGGAAAAGGCCGGCCAAGCGGCTGACACCGTTAAAGAAAAAGCCGGCGATGCAGCAGAAAGCCTGAAAGAAAAAGCTGCCCAGGGCAAGGCCTTCATCGGCGACAAAATCGATGAAGCCACCGCAGATGTGGACGAACGCCCCCATGAAGACAGCTTTGTCTTCGCTGAAAATGTCATCGAAAAAATCGCCGGCATTGCCGCCCGTGAAATTAAAGGCATTTTGGCCCTAAAGAGCAACATCATCAGCGGCTTGGCCGGGAACATCATGGGCGATGAAAACAACAGCGCCGACCCCAAACAGGGCGTTGATGTGGAAATCGGCGGTGACCAGGTGGTGGTCAGCCTGAAAGCCATCTTGGAATACGGCGCACCGGCACCGGAAATCTTCAGTAAACTGCGCAGCCACATCGGCCGTCAGTTGTCGGTCATGACCGGCCTGGAGTTGGTGGAATTAAACGTTGAAGTCATTGACGTGATGACCCGGGAAGAATTTGAACGGGCTGCCCAAAGTCGGTTTAACACCTACGAACGGGAACCGGAACGCTACATCAACCGCTATGCGGAAGGCTATGACGACCGCCGCGGCGGCCGCCCCGATGGGCGTGGCTATGCCGGCCGTCAGGCACCGCAGGGCCCCCAAGGCTTTGGCGGACCAGCCCCGCAAGGTGGCTACCAAGGCAACTTTTAAACGATAAGAGGAGCGCCCTTCGGGGCGCTTTTTCTGCCTAGTCCCCGTTTGATTGTTTGAATGCAAACCATTTGCCTTACAAGGAGCAGCCATGGACTTGGGGTTGCGTCTTGTAAGGCAGGGGACAATTGGCTACAATAATAGAAAAGCATGGGACCGGCTGACGATGACACCTGCCTGCACTTCACTGAAAGGATGTGGAGCAATTGACTAAGAAAAAGCCAGATAAGAAAAAGAAGTCTGTTTATCATGCACAAGTGCCTTCCAATGGCAGCAAGGCCCGCTATCACGAGGACGGCCGGGTTAAAAGCGGGGCCTTGGAAAGCGGCCGCAGCATCCCCGTCCGATATGACCAGGGGAGCCTGGACTATGACAGCGAATATGGCCCTGCCGGAGACGTTTACGCCCGGTATATGGCAGAAGCCGACCGGCCCTTTCACCCGCTGCCGACCGGCTATGAGGTCGATTATGGCTTTAACCCCTATGATGGCTATGTGTCCGGCGAAAGCGTCGCCCCCTTGACCCACCGCCAGAGCGGCGGTCGGCACGCCGATCCCCGTTACCGCAACCCAGAGGAACCGGCAGCTGAAGTCAGCCTTGATACCGTCGAAAGCAGCCGGGAAATCCCCGCTCGCTACGATGACCCGGCCGGCACCTACGAGGCAGAATACACCGATGTGGCCGATAGCTACGGCGCCTTTCTCACCGAAGAGGCCCCTCGCAGCCTGCCCCAGCTGGATTACGCCGGCGATTATGGCGGCAACATGTACGATTGCTTTTACAATACCGGTGAAGATGAGGGCTACTGCCGCTGGCAATACGGGCAAAAAGGCCCGGTGCCGGCCCGGGACTACAGCTCTGAAGGACCGGCAGGGCCTGAGGCTGAACCGGCCGTTGAGGGGGATGCCTACAGCCCGAATATATACGACTGCTACTACAATACCGGGGCAGACGGCGGCTATTGCAGCCTCCACTATGACGGCCCCACCGCCGTTCCGGACCTCCCGACCCAGCCAGGTCCGTCCGGGTCGCCGGCCGCCTATGACCGGGATTACGGCGGCAATGCCTACGATTGCTATTACGGCACCGGCCAGGATGACGGCTTTTGCGCCGTAGACTATGGGCAAGCCGGCCTGGAGACAGGCGGGCCGGACAAGACCTTCCGCCTGCACGAAAAGGCCCTGGTTAAGATGTTTGACCACACGGTCAACCGGGTTGACGGCCTCTTGGCCCTCAAGGGGCGGATGGAAGAGGCAGGCGATCAACGCCATGGCGATGTGACCCTGGCGCTGGAGGCCGTTCTTGCCTACGGCACAGACGGCAAGAAGGTTTTTGCCCAAATCACCGATGAATTGACCAAGGCCCTGGCCATCATGGCCGGCCTGACCGTGCGCGCCTGCCACATAGAAGTGCTGGACATCATCACCCGCGCCGATTTTAACAAGACCTACGAGAATACCTCGTCTTCCGACAAATAACCCCTTACGGCAAAGCCCGCTGGCGGCCCGTCCATCAATAGCTGACGATGGACAGGCTGCCGGCGGGCTCTTTTATGGTTTGATTTTATTGTAAATCAGGTTGCTAGGTATGCAGTTGAAATGAGGCCATAGTTTTATACGGACTTCTTCATTTTCAAGCGATTTTCCAATCTTCAGTAGCCATTTGTAAATGCCATAGCCTTGAGTAAAGGCCATTTTGTTTGAGCAGTTGCTGGTGTGTTCCTTCTTCGATAATATGTCCGTTTTCCAAAACAAGGATGCTATCTGCGCCAACGATGGTTTTCAGCCTATGGGCAATGATTACAACGGTGCGTCCTTTTATTAACCGACCGATTGCTTGTTGAATTTCCGCTTCATTTTCCGGATCAAGGGAAGATGTTGCCTCATCCAATAAGACCAATGGAGCATTTTTTAACAGTGCTCGCGCAATTGAAAGACGTTGCTTTTCGCCACCGGAGAGGGTAGCCCCTCCTTCGCCAATCATTGTGTCAAAACCTTGTGGAAGCTGATTGATAAAATCATAACAATTTGCTGCTTTTGCTGCTGTTTCAATTTCTTCTCGTGTTGCATTTTCTTTACCATAGCCGATATTATTAGCGATAGTATCCTGGAATAAATAAACCTCCTGAAATACCATGGAAATCTTTTTCATCAGTTCTTCCGGGTCCAGTTTACGTTCATCTTCATTGCCAAAAAGAACTTGTCCGGAATCTGGGTCATAAAAACGGGCTATCAACCGAAGTATGGTGCTTTTGCCAGAACCGGAAGGGCCGACAAGAGCTGTCATTGTATCCGGTTTTAAGTGTATGTTGATATCGTGAAGAATGTCTCTATCGTCATACTTGAACGACACATGGTTAAATTTGATATCAGGTGTATCAGATGGTTTATAATCTCCGGTCATGGTCGGCTCGTTCAGTAATTGACAGATGCGGTTACCAGATAGGTGACAGAGCATTAATTCTGAATAATTCATCAGAGCAACGGTTAAAGGATCGAAAATACGTGTACCAACTAGCAAAAATAGGGCAAAGTCAGGTACCGTCAAGGTGCCACCCACAGCAAGAAATACACCGACGACAGTCATTAAGGAAAGACCGCTTTCTAAAATAGCGGCTGCGACTAAATTTACTGGACCAATACGGCTTTCAATTTGAATACAGGCATCTCGATAATTCATGCAAGCTTTCTCCAATTTTCCAAAATTTTCCCCTTGCATATGATAGGACTTAATCATCCGCATGCCATACAAGTATTCTTGTAGTTGGTTTGTTTGTTCTATTTTTGTTGCGTTCAGCTTACTTTCCAGCCGGCGTTCTAATCTATTCATACCAAATGTTATTGAGAGAGCAATTGGAAAGCCGGCAAATATGGCAAGTCCCATGCGCCAGTCGGCGATGATTAATAAGGTAGAGGCGATTACCGCCGTCATCACACCGCTAATCATTTGTGGCAGAATATGGGTGACGGCGCTTTCTGTACGGGAGAAATCGGTCATCATCGTATTGCCAATTTCTCCCGAATTTTTCCGCATGAGAACGCCCATAGGAAGTTTGCGAATGTGCTCGGCCAATTTAATGCGGCCTTCTGCAGATAAGCGGAAACCATCCCGATAGGTTGCCTTACAGGCCATATTTTCAAGTCTCCAAGTCAGGATAAAGAAGACTACCATCCCACCCCATGCCATCCATAATGAATTTGGGTTGAGTTGTCCTGTTATAAAGTACATGTAGATTTCTTGGACAATATAGACCAGGCATAGAAAGGGCAAGAGATTTGAAAGGCTTGCCAACGTATTCCAGATAACGGGTTTAATTATTCGCTGGGGATGGTTACAGGTAATGGCATTCAAAAGCTGTTTCATAAGGTGATCGCATCCTTTCTATTGTCGATGGTCCATGTGGAAGAATGTATGGATGCCTCCCACATGCTGGCATAAAGCCCTTCAGCTTGGCAGAGGGACTCATGTGTTCCGTATTCTGCAATACGACCGTTTTGAATGACAATAATTTGATTGGCGTTACAAATGGTTTTTAATCGATGGGCAATTATGATGACCGTTTTGTCTTTAATCAGTTCGGAAAGCGCTAATTGCATTTTGTATTCATTTTCTGCATCAGCATAGGCGCTGGCTTCATCAAGAATTAGAATAGGGGCATCTTTCAAGAGAGCTCTCGCAATAGCGATGCGTTGTTTTTCGCCACCGGAAAGGTAGACGCCTTTAGTGCCCAGCTTTGTGTCATAACCGTTTGGCAAGGACATAATAAAATCATGACACTGGGCTATTTTCGCGGCCTTTTCAACCTCTTCTTGTTTTGCTTGAGGTTTACCCAAGGCAATATTGTTGTAGATGCTGTCAGAGAAAAGAAAGTTGTCTTGAAATACAAAGGAGATATGTCGCATCAAATCTTGGGTAGGTATTTCTTTAATATTGATACCGCCTATTTTAATCGCTCCATCTGTAACATCCCAAAAACGGAGAATTAATTCGGCAAGAGTACTTTTACCGGCGCCGGAAGGGCCGACCAATGCTGTGACTTGTCCTTGCTTTGCCGTAAAAGACATTGTATCAATAACTTTACGGCCATCCTGTTCATAGGAAAAGGAAACATCTTTGAATTGGATATCGTAGTTTGTTGGTAGTTTGTTTTCTAAGGGTTCCTCGAGCAGGGGTTCATTTAAAAGGTCATTTACACGGTTAATTCCTTCAGAAATCACGTTCATATTTTCTGCAAAACTGCGCAACTTCAAAATGGGGGCGGCTGCGCCAGGACCTATAATCAAAAAAAATAAGAGGGTGGCCACAAATGCAACGTCATCTGGATCTTTTAGATAGAGGGATAGTCCGACTGGGATTATAAAGGTTGGTAAGGAAAGCACAAATAAACGAAATAAAACGAAGCCGGGGCGAATCATTTCAGTCATATGCGTTGCAAAATGGCAATAATCCATAATTTCATCATAAAACTTGTGGAAGGATTTTACCGTTTGCCCAAAGATTTTAATTGAAGGCATGCCGTTTACATATTGGATAGAAGAGGAGCTGATTTTTTCCAGTGCGTCAAAATTAGCTTTTACACCGCCACTTTTTACAATTCTAATCATAATTATCAGTTGACATGCAAATCCGATGATAATTGGTATTAGGCAGGCAAAAGCAAGCAAGGTATTTTGTGTTAACATAATAATTAAGAGGGCAAGAAACATTACAAGAGTGCTGATTACATCCGGCAACTGGTGGGCGAGAAATACTTCAATTTGCTCTATGTTAGATTCCAGTATTTGCTTGACTTTCCCAACAGAATGAGTAGAGATATACCCCATGGGAAGTCTACCAATATGTTCAGCAACTTTTAGTCTTACGCGACAGATAACCCGGTATGCAAAGGTGTGGGCCATCATACCACCGATATAGGTCAATACATATCCGACCAGCAAACCGATTAAGCCATAGAAGGCCCAGCGGAACATAAAATTTGCATGTAAAGCTGACCCGCTTGCTGCGTGCTGCAACAATTCTGCCATCACTTGGTAAGCGGCCCAAAAAGGTAGCAGCTGGCAGAGCGTTCCAGCAATTGAGCATAGGATGCTTAAGGTTAGCTTAGATGTCCTTTCATCAGCTAGTTCCAGTAGTCTGGAAAGGCCTTGCTTGGATTTTTTGTCTTTTCTCATCTTTAGGACCTCTCTTTTTGATTTTTGCAGACAGAATTCGTTCTGTATCCTGAAAACGCCGCAACGGGAATGCTCCTTTCGGAACATTCCCGTTGCTTAAAATGAAAATATGAATGGATTAAGTTAATAAAAAATTTTATTAGTTATTTCAGTAAGGTTATTTAAATTGTATTGCTCGCCTGTGCCGGTAAATTGATGGTTGTAAATCATTCCCCATGCTCCATATAGGATAAAGGTTGAGAAAGCTTCTGCATTTTCATCAGTAATATTAAGATGATTTTTCAGTTCACCTTCGTTTAAGCCTTGTAAAATAAATTTAGAATAGGGGGTAATCATGCATCCAATCATATGCACCAAATCATAGAGTTTGTAAGATGTATCTGAAATGGACATTTCCGGCATTGGTGTAAAGCGCTCCATATAGCCTTGGATATCATCGGCGACCATACTGTGGAAAACAGGTAATTTTTCTATAAAAGGGATATCTGGGTTTTCAATCATCGCACACTTGCGTTCCAATCGTTGAGAAATATATTGTTCCATAGATGCCAGGTAAATTTCTTGCTTGGATTTAAAGTAATAGTAGAACATCCCTGGCGCGCCTTGGACTTCATCTAAAATATCCCGAACAGAAACGCCTTCATAGCCTTTTTCCATAAATAAGCGTGATGCAATATCAATCAATTCTTGTCGTCGAATTTCTGGTTTTTTGCTGTTTTTTTTCAGAATGTATACCCCCTTACCTGTGGTCAAAAGCTGGGCAGAGCCTTTGTAAAAAACAGAACGACTGTCTGTCTAAATAATAAATAAAATAAAAGGCTGTGTCAAGAATAATAAAAGGGCATCGGTTACTGTACAATATTTAATCAGCATCAAGTTCTTCCTCGGATTTTTCTAAGAATTAAGCAGGGGCTTGTTATCGTCCTGTTGTGGGCATAAAAAATGGCCCCAAGGCGGGGCCAGACCAAGCGATGATTATTCTTCGTCCCAAGAAATGCAGGAAACGGGGCAGATGCCCATGGCTTCTTCTGCAGCTGCTTTTTGGTCTTCGGTAACTTCGTTTAAAGCTTCGGCTTTACCGTCACCGTTCATGCTGAAGATTTCCGGTGCAACGGCTTCGCAGGAACCGCAACCTAAGCAAGTGTCTTGATCTACCATAATCCACATATCTCTATCTCTCCTTTAAGTCCTGTCAATATTGTGACTTCTCTCACTAACCAAAGTGTACTATAGAACCCTAAGCAATTCAAGGCAGAAACTGGGAAAAGCCGGATAAAATACCTACCATAAGAAAAACAAATGGATCCCGACCCCTAGACCAGCCGGCGGATTTTTTCTAAGCCGACGGCGCCCATGAACTGGACCAGCTTTAAAAGACGGGGCAGGCGGCGCCAGTCGGCGGCAAAGCGCCAGGCCCATTCCAGCCGCAGCCGTTGAACGCTGGCTGGCGCCCGTCGGATGCGGCCGCTCATCACGTCAAAAGAACCGCCGACGCCGATAGCCACCGGTACGCCCAAGTTTTTTTGATGGGCCTGAATGAAGTATTCCTGGGCGGGCGCGCCTAGGCCGACCAGCAAAATATCCGGTTGGGCGGCTTTTATATCTGCCAGAACCCGGTCCTCGTGGCCCTTAAAGTAGCCGTGCCAGCTGCCGGCGATGGTTAAGCCGGGATAGTGGGCCTGCATCCGGGCGGCCGCGTCCCGTGCGACGCCGGGTTTGGCTCCCAGGAAATAGAGACGGAGCCCGTTGGCGGCAGCTTCACGGCAAAGGTCCTCGGCCAGGTCGATGCCGGTGACCCGGTCCGGGAGGGGGCTGGCCAGCCACTTGGCCGCCAGGAGGATGCCGTTGCCGTCGGCGGTGACCAGGCCGGCCCCGTTGATGAGGTTGCGCAAGGCCAGATCATCTTTGGCGGCGAGCACGATTTCCGGATTGGCGGTGACGACCTGTAGGGTCTCGCCCCTTTGGCAGGCGGTGATGATCCGGCTTAAGGCCTGGTTGCGGGTCAGGGCGTCAATGCGAACGCCGAATAAGGTGATGTCCATAAGCCCTCCTATGACTTGTTCAGTTCCACCCCGTAGCTGATGCGCTGGATGGTGCGGTGCACATCGCCAGGGTCCAATAAGACGTAGCTGATGCCGTTGATGTATTCAGGATCCAGGGTCAAGTGGTCAACTTCTACGGCCTCTTTGCCCATGCCGGCCATATCGACAACCAGCTTGAGGCTTTCCAGGGGGGATAAGTCCGTTTCAACGGCCGTGTGGACGGCCCAGCCCAGCCGGGCGACTTGCCAGGGCCAGAGAAAGCGGCATTCCTTGGTAAAGGCGCTGATGAATTCTTTCTGCCTTTCCATCCGGCCGATGTCCCCCAGGCCGTCACCGCGCCAGCGGACAAAGGCCAAGGCGTCGTGGCCGTTCAGCTTTTGCTTACCCGGTTCCAGGTCAATGCCCTCTTCCGGCTTGTACATTTTTTGCGGGACGTCAATGGTGACGCCGCCAATGGCATCGACCATTTTTTCAAAGCCGCTGAAGTTGATCAGGCAGGTGTGGTCAATGGGGGCATCGGTTAAATCGGTCACGGTTTTGGTCAAGAGGTCCATGCCGCCATAGGCAAAGGCGGCATTCAGCTTGTCCTCGCCGTAACCGGGAATATTGACCAGGGAATCCCTGGGAAAGGATAAGAGGCCGATTTTTTTGTCCACCGGACGCAGGACCATGTAGAGCATGGTGTCGCTGCGGGCCTGTTCGCCGGCGGCCCGTTCGTCATCGCCGACCAGGAGGAAGGCGGTGTTGCGGCTGGCCCGGTCTAGGGCCTCGGCCTGTTGTTCAGCCTCAGGTAGGCTGCTGATGGGCGGCGGCACCTGTCGGGCGGAAAATACCCAGTAGCCGGCAAAGGCCGCCAGGAGGATTAAGAAAATAAAGACCAGGCTTACCAGGCAGCCGCAGCCGGGCGGTGCCTTCCGTTTGCCCTTCTGGGGGCTTTGATGGACCGGCTTTGACCGGGGCCGATCCGGTACCGGTTCCTGGCGGACAGGCGGCTGAGGGCTTGGTGGCGGGGTCGGCTGGGGCCGGCCGGGCCGGTGGGCCGGCGGTGGCCCTTGAGGCCGGCGGCCGGGCTGGGCACTGCCGCGGGCCCGGTGCGGCCTTTGGGCAGGAATGCGCTGTGTATGTTGAGACGCCCGGGGACGGTCCAGGCGGATGGTTTTATCTGAGCTTCGCATGGGAGAGCCTCCTTCACCGTTTCAGTTTAGCAGAGCAACCTAGGCTCTGCAAGAAGAATGAGGCCTATAGGTCTTCATTTAAGCAGGCCAGGCGGTCAAGGCCATCTTGCCAGGATTGCAAGATGGCATCGGCGTCCCCGGCCAGGGCCCGATTGTGGTCGCTGCCGTGAAAATCGTCCAGAAAGGCCCAGCAGTGAAAGCCCGCTGCGGCCGCCGCCTGCAAGGCAAAATGAGAATCTTCAATGACCACCCCGTCTGCCGGCCTAAGGCCCACTTGGCTGGCGGCGTAGGTGTAGAGGGCCGGGCTGTCCTTGCCCAGGTCCAGCTCGTGGCCGCTAAAGACGGCGTCCAAGTCATCCATCAGGCCGACCCGCCTTAGGAGGGGGCGGATGAGGCCCTCCGGCGTCAAGCTGACGCAATAGCAGGCGATCCCTAGGGCCCGGGCCTCTTTTAAAAAGGCGCCGGCCCCCGCCTTGGCAGGCGCTTCATACCGGTAAAAGTCTTCTAACCGCGCCTCCCAGGCGGTCAGCAAGTCCTCTGTCCCGCAGGCCAGGGCATAGGTGTCTTTTATGTAGGCTGCCGCTTGGTGCAAGTTGTAGCTGGCAATGGCGGCATTTAAGTCGGCGCGGGGGCTGATGCCCCTGGCCCGCAGGTCGTCTTCTGCCAAATGGCGCCAAATGGACAAGGTGTCACAAAGGGTGCCGTCACAATCAATAAAAAAGGCTTTCACGATAATCTCCTTTCGGCTGCCGGCAGGGGCAGCCCCTTTATTTTACCATATAAAGAGACCGCCGCCATCTCGTCTGATGGCGGCGGCTGCGCTTTGTTGCAAAAGGAATGGTTGGTTGTTGTGCAACGAGGAAAGGGAGAGAGAACCTCGTCTGATAAAAAGTATAGCGGAAACCGGTTAAGAAGTCGTAACAAACTTGTGGGGAAAATGCTAAAGTCTTGTTAAGAAGAACCGGGGCGCTGGCTGGCCCGGTCCTCAGGGAGGCAAAAAAAATTTCCTCTGCCGGCTTGACAAGGGGAAAAAGGGATGGTAGTATAACTGTACTAGCTAAGGTAGTACAGTTACTGAAACCGGGTAGGCTTGTCAGCCCGTCCTTTGGAAGGAGTGAGATGCATGATTCTGATAGACCAGCGCAGTCGTGTGCCGATTTATGAACAGATCCAGGAAAATTTTGAAATGCTGGTATTGACAGGGGCCTTAAAGCGGGACGAGCAATTGCCCGGCGTCCGCACCCTGGCCAAAGAGCTGGCCATCAACCCGAACACCATCGCCAAGGCCTACCAACTGATGGAGGTGGCCGGCATTATTTATTCCTTGCCGGGGCGAGGTTCCTTTATCGCCCTGACCGCCGATGAATTGCGCCAGCGGCACCGGCCCCAGGCCCTGCAAAAGTTTCGGGAAGTCACTTTTCATCTAAAAGAGGTGGGAGTGGCGGAGACAGAGGCCCGGGCCGAAGTCAGCCGCATTTACGCGTCCCCATCTGAAGGGAGGGATAAGAATGATTCACGTTCAGAATCTGACGAAAAAATTTGACAGCGCCACCGCCTTAAATAAGCTGTCCACGACGGTCCAGCCGGGCAGTATTTTTGGCCTGATTGGGTCCAATGGGAGTGGGAAGAGTACCTTCTTACGCCTCCTGGCCGGGGTTTATCGGCCTGACGGCGGGCAAGTCTTGTACGAAGACAAGCCGATTTTTGAAAATCCGGCAGCCAAGGAAAATATTTTCTTCATCCCGGATGCCTTTTACATTCCCAGCGGGGCAAGCTTAATGGAAATGGCCTCGGCTTACAGCCAGTATTATCCGGGCTACGATGTCGACCGGGTTGCGGCCTTGGCAAAAGATTTTCAGCTGGACCCGAAAGCCCGGCTGGGCACCTTTTCCAAAGGGATGCAGCGGCAGGCGCACATCATCTTAGCCCTGGCCGCCAATACGCCCTACATTTTATGCGATGAAACCTTTGACGGTTTGGACCCGGTCAAGCGGCTCCTGGTCAAGCGGCTCCTGGCGGATATCATTGCAGATGGCAACCGGACCGTCATCATTACCTCCCATAACTTGCGGGAGCTGGAAGATTTTTGTGACCACATCGCCTTTCTCCACCAGGGGCGCTTGATTTTGGATCGGGATATAAGCCATTTGAGCGATAACCTCCACCACATCCAGTGCGCCTTTGACCGCCCGCACGGGGCGGAAGACTTTAAAGCCCTGGACCTGGTTCAGTTTGACCAACGGGGCCGGCTGGTCCAGTTCATTTGCCGGGGCAATTTGACCGAGGCCATGACCCGGATTCAGGCCCTGTCGCCGCTCTACTTGGAACAGGTGCCGCTCACCTTGGAAGAAGTCTTTATTGCGGAAATGGAGGTGCACGGATATGACATCAACAGCATCGGGCTTTAAATTTACCCGCAGCCTCTGGCGGTACCTGCAGGGCCACTGGTGGCTTGCCTTACTGACGGCCTTGACCATGCTCTTATGCGGGCCGGTTTTGACCTATTTTGGCTTAAAGAACCTGTGGAGCGGCGAGGCCCAAATGGCCATCCAGCAGAAAGAAATGCTGGACTTTATGACCTTTGGCGCTTTTTTGCCGGGGCTTGTGGTGGCCATGGTGCTGGGCGTGGCCTTTGCCCTGATCTTCTCCGCTTACCAGCACAATAAAAAAGAGGTGGACTACCGGCATTCCCTGCCGGTCCGGCGTGACAGCTGGATGCTTTTGTACAGCCTGGCCGGGTTCCTGATTTTCTCGGTCATCACCCTCTTGATGGGGCTGGGCAGTTATGCCGTCGGCCATGCCTTTGTGGCCTCTTTTTCCCTGCTGACGGCCCTGGGCTGGATCCTTCAAACCATTCTCTTTTTCGCAACCGCCTACGCAGTGACCCTCCTGGCCGGTCAATTGACCGGGAATATGGTTGGTCATGTGGGCATGGCGACGCTTTTACACTTCGGTTTTCCGGTGGTTGCCGGCACTCTTTTGGCCTGGCTGTCCACTGAACTGGCCACCTTTGTGAAAGTGGGCTGGCTGACGACCCTTGAAAAATGGTCCCTGCCCACCCTCTTCCTTTACTTTGCAAACGGCTCAGACGCCGGCGCCGTCTTGCGGGGCCAGGTCTTTTTCTCGGCCCCGGCGCTGGTGAGCCTAACCCTTGTTGCTCTGCTGGCCTTTGGCCTGTCCCTGGTCTTGTACCGGCGTCGCCCCTCGGAACGGACCGGCTACACCTTTATTTACCCGGTTACCGAATACCCGGTTAAGGGCCTGGTGGTCTTGGTCGGTACCCTCCTGGCCGGCCTGGCCTTTTACCAAATGACCGATAAGGCGCTGGCTGCCCTGGTCATCGGGGTGGTCCTCGGCGGCTTGATCCTGCACATCATTCTAACCCTCTTGTTCCATCGGGATGTGCACCGGATCCGCCGGGGCCTCCTGTCAACAGGCGCCTTTATCGCCATCGCCCTGGTCTTTTTCCTGGCCCTCCACAATGATGTCACCGGTTTCAATTCCTACCGGCCGGCCGATGAAGACGTCCAGGCGGTGACCATCTCTGCAGAGCGGAGCCCCGCCCCCTTTATTAGAAACAATCGGGGAGAAATCACCTTGAGCGATAACCTCCTGCCCCAAGGGTTAACCCTGGGCAAGAATTTGCAAAAAGGCTATTTTGCCTCTGCCGATACCCTTGAAGCGGATAAGAATAAGGCCATTCCCTCTGAATGGGCCACCGTCACCTGGCATTTGGCCAGTGGTAAGACGGTTGTCCGCCAGTATGAAATGCTGCCCAAGCAGCTGGCGGAAGCCTACCAGCCGGTCTATGCAAGCCTTGATTACCGCAAGGCCTTGTACAAGGACCTCTTTTCCAACAAATTTGTGCGTCAAGTGGACAGCCTGGTCATTGATCAGGACATGCCGGTCTTACAGGCTGACGATTCGCCCATGGCAGGTAGCAGTTATGCCGTCAAGGGCCTTGGTGGGTCCCCTGTCAGCGGGCAGGAAATCCTGGACGCCTTGAAGGCAGACCTTTTAGCAGGTGACCGCTACCTGCAGAAGGAGGCCCCGAACTACCAGATCACCCTGACGATGAAAGAAGACGCCAAGTTCAACCAGGCCTATGGTCAACAAACGGTGACCTATCCGGTCTATCCGGAGGATAAGGCCTTAATGGCTCTAATCCGGCGCTTGACCGCTGCCGGCGCGCTGGCCGATCCGGCTAAGAGGCTGTCAGACACCCAACTGCCCGGCGCCCTCACCATAGGCGATGACTTTACCGGCGAAACGGTGACCACGGTCAAGGACCCGCAGGCCATTAAAGCCTTGCTGGAAAACAGCGTGGGCGATGCCTTCTGCTATGCCGGCGTCCCGGTAGACCGCCAATATTCCATCTCCGGTACCCATGTGAACGGCCTGCGCTACATCTTATCAGGACATTTACCGGCCGACTTAAAAGCAAAGGCCCATAACTAAGAAGCAGCACCTGCATGGTGTTCTTCCTATATCTAACACAGGAAAAAGCGCCCCCTTGGGGGGCGCTTTTTCCGTATTGCAATGAGAAGCGATTTGTGAAAGCTGACGTTAGCGCCTCTTTACTTGACTTCTATCCAGTTTTCGACCATCTGGCCCTTATGCCTTATTTGGTAATCATGTGCATTGGCTGCTTCTAGGATTTCATAATAGGC
>NZ_FNAF01000010.1 GCF_900101835.1 Peptococcus niger | reverse complement strand
GGGATCGATGATTGGGGTGAAGTCGTAACAAGGTAGCCGTATCGGAAGGTGCGGCTGGATCACCTCCTTTCTAAGGAAAACCCGTAACGGTAGAAGCCGTTACAACAATTGTTACACTTGTTTGGTCTGTTTAATTTAGGCCTGTAGCTCAGCTGGTTAGAGCGCACGCCTGATAAGCGTGAGGTCGGTGGTTCAAGTCCACTCAGGCCTATAAAAAATATAGCCTCTCTTTTAAAGAGAGGCTATATTTTTTATGCGTCTTGCTTTGAAGCCTAGGTCTGGCCGGACCTGTACAGAAGCCCTTTTTCGCGAGGCACTTTTATTTTATCCAATAAACGTATCGGCCCCAAGGCTGTCCTTATTTAGCTCTATATCGAACAGTAAAAGGCGTTTGCCCCTGGTAGAGGGGCTACATCTTTATGGTCACTTGCGATTGGTTTAAGGGCGTTTCTTAGAGGAAGGACATTATCGGATTAATGAGAAGATAATCCTCCAGGTTCATACAAAAAGGCTGCGGTGCAAAATGATGGTCATTTTGCACCGCAGCCTTTTTTTAGAAGGACGATAGGCAGTCCTTTGACTTAAACGTAACGCACGCCGTTGATGTAGGCGTATCCCCAAACGCTTGTAATGATATCGGCCGGTTCAACGATGAAGCCATCGGCCAGTGTCGCGTGGGCGACGATGGGGCGGCCGTTGTTGAAACCTAGGAAAAGGGCGGCGTGGTTATAGCCGTAGCCCAGGGAGGGTTGGAAGGAGTAGCTGACATCTCCGGGCCACATTTGTGAAAAACTGGAAGGAATATATTTTCCACCGTAATTGGGGGCGGTCAAGTATTGGTCCTTGACCATGCGGTAGCCCTTATCGGCGCGGATATTGCTGGCTGAAGGCGGCATGGTGGCGATGCCCATTTCTTTATAGGCGCTGTAAACGGCACCGCAGCAGTATACGCCACTGGGATCGTTTAAGTCGCAGCCGAACCATTTAAAGGGTAGGCCTTCTCTTTTGGCGGCATAATTGGCGACAGCTTGGCCGAGAAAGCGCCGGGAGGTGTCCGGACCCTTTAGCCAGGCATTGTTTAGCTCTTCTGCTGTGGGCGGCGCCCAATAGATGGGTTTGCCCTTGTGGCCACCGGGGCGGTTCCCGCTGAGGACGACACCGTCTTGACCGAACCAATGGGCCTGGGTGCCGGTGCTGAAGACGCCATTTTCAAATCGTTCGTAAGAATAAGGGGAGAAGTAATAGGTTTTACCGTCAATTTGCTGCCAACCGCGGGTCAAGCCGTTGGCTTCTGTGGCGTAGTAGGTATGGCCCTTTTCCTGTATCCAGCCTAACTTCAGGCTAGCATCCGGGTTCAGCCAATAAGTCCGGTCGCCAATTGTCAGACGGCCGTTTCGGCTCTGCGGGGCCTCAATGCGCAGGCCTGATTTTTGATCGATGAGGTAGGTCTTACCGTTTTCTTGGACCGGTGCCGATTGACCAGGAATGGCGACGGTTGGGTTTTGATGAATGCTCCGTAAAATAATGGAAATGGCTTCGGCCCGGGTGATTTTATTTTGCGGACGGAAGGTCTTGTCCGGATAGCCGCTAAGGTAACCCCCCTCAAGCAAGTTGGCAACGGCGTTGCGACATTCAGGTGCAATGGTATCGCTGTCGATAAAGGTGAGGGCTTTGGCTGCCGCTCTTCTTTCTTTTTCACTCTCGGGCGCAGTCTTGGCAAGGGCCTCGCTGTCGCCGTCTTTTGCCTTGTCGGAAGCGTCCTGGTCTGATGTAAGGTCGGTTTCAGAATCTGGGCCGGTTTCTGCCTTATTGCCGGCGAGCAAATCATCTGTTAACCGGGCCACTTCTTCACGGGTGATGGGGACATTCGGTTGGAGCATTTCTGTGTCGAACAGGCCGATATAGCCCTTGGCTTGTGCGGCACGAACGTCATTGGCGTACCAGGCACTTTCTGCAACATCTGCATAAAGTGGCTGGTCAGGACTTGCCGGTTTGACCTTGTGGGCACGATTCAGAAAGGCGATGAATTCGGCTCGGGTAACGTTTGCATCCGGACGGAAGCTGCCGTCTTCATAGCCACTGACCAGGTTCAAGCTTTGTGCTTTTTCAATGCTCATGACCGCCCAATGACCCTGGGTATCCGCATATGTGGCTGCCCAGGCAAGTGTCGGTGTCAGCAGGGCGATGGCCAGGGTAGCGAGTACTTTGCGCCAATGGGCCTGTAAAAATGATAGGTGTTTCATGATTCCTCCTTTATGAACTGTCTGCGTTGTTTTGTTACTAAATCTTAGTATAGGCGTGTGTGCAGGTTAAAGCAAGCTCAAGGAAAGTTAAAAAATAGGCGGTTCGATAGGAGATTAACTTATAGGCTGCTGGCAAGTCTTGGCCCATAAGGCTGGTTTGCCGGGCTTAGAAGTGGTGGGGGATTTGAACTTGAATAAACCGGGGTGAATTTATACAATAAAAGTAAGTTGAGAGAGGAGAGGTATAGATGAAAGTTGTCTTGGTGAACGGCTCGCCGAATCAAACAGGCTGCACCCATCGGGCGCTTCAAGAGGTGGCAAAAACGCTTGAGCTTGAGGGGGTAGAGACCGAATTGTTTTGGGTTGGCAAGTCGGTTCAAGGCTGTACGGCGTGTTTGCAGTGCCGCAAAAAGGGCCAATGTATTTTTAAGGACCGGTTGGCAGACTTTATCCCTTTGGCAGAAGAAGCGGATGGATTTATTTTTGGCTCACCGGTTTATTATGCAGGGCCGGCCGGCAATCTTCAGGCCTTTATGGAACGGTTGTTTTACAGCGCCGGCGAGGCCATGCGGTACAAACCGGCGGCCAGTTTGGTGTCCTGCCGGCGGGGTGGTGCAACAGCATCCTTTGACCGCTTGAATAAGTTTTATACCATTGCCAATATGCCAATCGTTTCAAGCCAATATTGGAACATGGTACACGGGATGCAACCGGCAGATGTAGACCAAGATCTTGAGGGCTTACAAACCATGCGTACCCTAGGGCGGAATATGGCCTGGCTGCTTAACTGTATAGCTGCCGGCCGGGCGCAGGGGGTCTTGCAGCCGCAGCCGGAAACCGCAGTGGCGACGAATTTCATCCGCTAGGTGATTTTTTATAAAGAAGGGGGACCTCTCGGGGAATCAGCCGCCAGGGGAGAGCCCTCCTCTATAGCAGAAAAACCATTCGTGCGTTTGACCAGGCCCGAATCTTACCGAGGGTAGCGGATGCCCCTTGGCCCTTTCCTTTTGGCCAAAAATCTCGGGTGGATTGTTGCCTAGGCCAAGGAAGAAGAAAAGCCGACCTTGTGACAGGGTCGGCTTTTCTTGTAGGGTTTTATAGGGCCTAAGGCGTAACTGGGCGCAGTCGTTGCGCTTGGGCATGAAAATTGCTATACTGAGGTCAAGCTTGCAGGAGGGGGGAGGCATATGCGGCGTGGTCCGTTGATGGTCTTGTTTTGTTATATTTTATGGGGCTTTCTGCCGATTTATTGGAAGCTCTTGGCTGATGTGAATTCTTATGTTAATTTGGGCAATCGGGCCATTTGGTCCTTTTTGCTCTGTGTGGTGATTTTGGCCTTCGGCAAGAAATTGGCTGAGGTCAAGGCCATTTTTCAGGATCGCCCTGAAATGTGGCGGCTTTTTATTGCCGGTGGCGTGCTCCTGGTCAATTGGGGGTCTTACATTATCGCTGTGAATACCAACCACATTGTCGATGCAAGTTTGGCCTATTACCTGAATCCGATTCTTTCTATTGTTATCGGTTACTTTATTTTTAAAGAACGGTTGGCCCCCTTACAGTGGGTAGGCGTTGCCTTGGCCAGCTGTGGAGTTGTCATTTCCGTCGTCTCTTATGGTCACGTGCCGTGGTTGGCCCTGGTTATTGGCCTTTCCTTTGCTGTTTACGGGGCGATTAAAAAGACCTGCCGGAGTGCGTCCATCTCGGCCCTTTCTGTTGAGCTGGCGCCTTGGCTGGTGCCGATGATGATTTTCGTGGGCCTTATGGTTGCTCATGGCCAGGCGGGTGCAGCACCGACTTGGCAGTTTCTCCTCTTGCCGACCACCGGTGTTGTCACAGCAGTTCCCTTGTTTTTTTATTCTACAGGGATTGCCAGCACCGATTATACCCTGGCGGGCATACTCATGTACATCAATCCGACCCTACAATTGCTATGCGGAACCCTCCTCTATGGGGAGATGGTAACGCCAGCGCAAAAAATAACCTTTGCCTTTGTATGGGCAGGGCTTGCTTGCTACATGGTGTCTACCCTCCTGCAGGCGCGCCGTCAAGGTCGGCATCCTTAGCGCGACCGAAAATGGGTGAAATTTAGGCGCATGGCCGGCAAATCATCGCCGAAATGCCGCCCTTCAGCGACAATGATATGATCGTCCAATAACGCTTGTAAAGTGGCCTCGTACTGGGGCCGCTTTTTTTTCGGCCAGCGATAATAGAGGTAAAATCCGCCTTGGGCCGCCAGGGGGTGGAGGGTCGGAAAACGGGCTTTCATAAAATCGGAAAACTGTCCCAGGGCATTGACTGTATGCTGCTGCAATCGGGTGACCTGAGCCGCTAAATCAGCGGTTAAATAATCGCGCACGATGTATTGGGGCAGGGCCGATAGGCCGGTGTCCGTTTCATGGCGAAAGTGGGCCAGCGCGCGCACCAAGTGGGCTGGTCCGATGAGCCAGCCAATGCGGATGGAGGGGCCCATGTACTTGGAAATCGAACCGGCATACAGCATTTGCCCAGCCAGGGGCGAGGCTTTAATCGGGCTGGTTAAGGCCTTATCCGAAAAGGGCAGGCGGGCGGAAGCATCATCTTCAAAGATGGGAATTTGATAGCGGTTGCACAGGTGGATGATCTCATTGCGCCGACGGACACTTGTCAGAATGCCGGTGGGATTTTGAAAGATGGGGTTGAGAAAGAGCATGCGGATGCGGGTGCGGCGAACAGCTTGGGAGAGGTCGTCAATGGAGGGGCCTTCCGCTTCCATCCGGATGGGAATCAGGCGCAGACCGGCTGCTTGGAAAATCGGCAGGCAGTAAAAATAAGAGGGCGCTTCAATGGCGACGGCATCGCCGGGGTTCAAAAAGCCGTGCGTAATGAGAAAGATGGCCTGCTGGGTGCCGCTGGTAATGAGAACTTCATTCGGCGATAAGTGGAAATGGTAGCGTTGGCGCAAATCTTCCGCGATGGCTTCACGCAGGGCCCATAAGCCCAACTGGTCCCCATCTGCAGCCTCGGCAAAAACCGCATCCCAGGACAAGGTGCCAATCTGCCCTTGGGGAAGCCAGGAAAGGGGGGCATCGCCGTTTTCCAGATGCTGCCAAGGCGCTTCCGGACTTTTGGCAAGGGCTTTTTCAACAGCCTGCTGATAGGGGGTCGGTTTGGGGACAATTTGCCGCATACGGGCAGGAAGGCCGACGGTCCATTTGCCGTCAGCGACAAAAGTGCCGCTCCCGATTTTGCGGACAATCAGTTTGCGGTCGGTCAACTCGGATAGGGCATGCGCCACCGTCGACCGGTGGCAGTTAAAGGTGGTTGCCAAGTCCCGCTCCGAGGGAATGCGTTCACCCGGCGCCAAACGGCCACTGACAATGGCGCTTTCCAAAGCGGTCATGATTTCCTGGTACTTGCCGGCCATCATCTGCTCCTTTCTTTTCCTTCTTCGTTACACCTTATCATCAGTGTAGCAAGGGGAAAAATAAAAGACAAGCTGATGTATAAAATACAGGATGGCCGGGTATAAAAAAATAGTACAAAAGAACAATTCCTAGTTTAAAGCTAGGTGTTAAGGGTTACATACTCATTAGAAGAACTTAGAGGGGGCTTATCAATGTTCCGATCTGTAACAGAAATGGTCGGCGGGACGCCAATGATAGACCTGTCTGCCTTGGCAAAAGCCTTAGCGGTAGACGGCAAAATCCTTGCGAAAGCCGAGTTCTGCAACCCGACCGGCAGTATGAAAGATCGCATTGCCCTAAGCATGATTCGTGGCGCTGAAAGGGCCGGCCGATTAAAGCCGGGAGGAACGATTATTGAACCGACCAGCGGCAACACCGGTATCGGCTTGTCGGCCATCGGGGCACGCTTGGGGTATAAAGTCATCATCGTTATGCCGGAAACCATGAGCGTTGAACGGCGGAAGATGATGGCCATATATGGCGCAGAAGTGGTTTTGACGCCGGGTGCCGAAGGCATGACAGGCGCCATCGCTGAAGCGGATCGCCTGCAAAAAAAGCTGGACGGCGCCATCATCGCCGGACAGTTTTCAAACCCGCTAAATCCGGAGTATCATTATCAAACAACAGGCCCTGAAATAGGGGCGGAAACAGAAAGGGAAAAACTTACACCGAATGCTTTTGTGGCAGGGGTAGGGACAGGCGGCAGTTTATCCGGTGCCGGGCGCTATTTAAAAGGGCGCTATCCTGACCTCAAGGTGATTGCAGTGGAGCCGGCCACATCTGCTGTCTTGTCCGGTAAGCCGGCGGGGGCCCATGGCCTTCAAGGCCTTGGGGCCGGTTTTATTCCGGAGGCCCTGGACCGGTCTGTGATTGATGACATTTATCCGGCGCAAGACCAGGATGCCATGGCCTTGGTCGGTCTCTTGGCCCGGACAGAAGGGCTTTTTGCCGGTATTTCATCCGGTGCTGCTTTAGCAGCCTGCCGGGATTATCTACAAGCACACCCCGGGGAAACGGTTGTTGTTATTTTGCCGGATTCGGGGAATCGTTATTTGTCTACGGAGGGTATTTTTAACTAAGGAGAGGGCGTGTAAAAATAATGGCAAAAACAATATATGTCGATAATGCTGCCACCACCCCGGTGAGCGACAGCGTTTTACAAGCAATGATGCCGTATTTGAAAGAGGTTTACGGAAATCCGTCCAGCCTTTATCATATCAGTGAAGCACCGAAAGCGGCCATTGCCAAGGCCCGCAGTCAAGTGGCCGAAGCCTTGGGCTGTGAACCGCGTGAAGTTTTCTTTACATCTTGCGGTACCGAATCGGATAACTGGGCCTTAAAGGGCTATGCGGTGCAGATGAAAAAACGGGGCAAGACGCACATTATTACCACCAATGTGGAGCACCATGCGATCCTGCACACGGCGCAATTTTTAGAGACGCAAGGCTTTGAGGTGACCTACTTGCCGGTCAATCAAGATGGTCTGGTTACGGCGGAAGACGTTCGTCGTGCCATTCGTCCGGAGACCGGACTGGTCAGTATTATGTATGCCAATAATGAAGTTGGGACCATTTTCCCGATTCCGGAAATTGCAGAGGTCTGCCATGAACAGAAGATTATCCTGCACACCGATGCGGTCCAGGCCGTCGGCCATGTGCCCATCAATGTGAAGGAACAAGGCATTGACATGCTGTCTCTTTCCGGGCATAAAATTCACGCGCCGAAAGGCATTGGGGTTTTATATGTTCGCAAGGGCCTTATGCCTGAAAACCTCTTACATGGGGGCGGACAAGAACGTGGACGCCGCGGCGGCACAGAGAATACGGCCTTTATCGTGGGCCTAGGCCAAGCCATTACCGATGCGGTTGCCCATATGGAAGAAAACAGCGCACACTGCAAGCGCTTGCGTGACCGTTTGATTGACGGATTGCTGGAAATTCCGGCAACGCGGTTAAACGGGACCCGTTCTCCGCGGTTACCGGGGAATGCAAACCTGTCTTTTGAAGGCATTGAAGGCGAATCCATCTTGCTGATGCTGGACGCTTATGGCATTTGCGCTTCCAGCGGCTCGGCTTGCACATCCGGTTCCCTTGACCCCTCTCACGTGCTCTTGGCCCTGGGCCTGCCGCATGCCATTGCCCACGGGTCCTTGCGTCTGACCGTCAGTGAAAACAATACGGATGAAGAAGTTGACTACATTTTAGAGCACGTGCCGGCCATTATTGAGCGCTTGCGCAATATGAGCCCGGTCTGGGATAAAGTAAACCAACGGATGATTATGGAAGACGATAACCTGAAAAAGTAAACAAACAGCGCTATCTCGCTGTTGATCATAGGAAGGGGAGTTCATTATGTACACAGATAAAGTTATGGATCACTTCAGAAACCCGCGGAATGTCGGCATCCTGGAAGATGCCAATGCCATTGGCGAAGTTGGTAATGCCAAGTGCGGCGATATTATGAAAATGTACCTGAAGATTGAAAACGATATCATTGAAGATATTTCTTTTGAAACCTTCGGTTGCGGCTCGGCCATCGCCACCAGTTCTATGGCCACCGAAATGGTTAAACATCACCCGATTTCAGAAGCCATTAAGTTGTCCAATGCTGCGGTTGTAGAAGCCCTGGGCGGGCTGCCGGCCAATAAAATTCACTGCAGCGTCCTGGCTGAACAGGCCATCAAGGCGGCTCTGGTGGATTATTACAATCGTCAAGGAAAAGATGGGGAAGCGATGGTTGGCAAACTCATGACCGAAGAAGAGATTGAAGCCACCAACCACATTGAAGAGGACTAAGGGAGCTTTATCCGTCAACCAGTAAACGTCTTTTGCCGATAGGTCGGTGAAAGACGTTTTTTTACCTTGCTTGACGGATAGGCTTTCCACTTATACAATATTGAGGGTATAAAAAATAATGGCGGTTGTTCCGACTTTTAAGGAGGAAACGTTATGCGGGATGCTGTAGGGGTTATTGGCGGGCTGGGCCCGGCTGCGACGGCTTACTTTATGGAGCGGGTGATTGATTTTACAGAAGCTGATTGCGATCAGGCGCATATCAATATGCTTATTTTCAACCACTGCACCATCGGCGATCGCACAGCGTATATTTCAGGGGCTTCCGATAAGGACCCCCTGCCTTTGATGATTGAAGATGCGCATGAATTGGCGGCGCAAGGGTGTCGCTTTATTGTCATTCCCTGCAATACAGCCCACTATTTCTATGAAGACATCCAATCGGCTGTGGATATTCCGGTCGTCAATATTGTGCGGGAAACCTTGCGGTACGCTGCTTGTGCGGCTAAGGCGCCGCTTTGCATCGGCATCATGGCCACTGACGGGACAATCATGACACAGAGCTATCAAAAGGCTGCCGAAGAAACAGGCTGCAGTTGGGTGACGGCTTCGCCTGAGATGCAGGCCAAGCTGATGCACATTATTTACGATGGCATCAAAGCCGGACGCCCGGTTTCTTTAGCGGAATTTGAAGAGGTGGCCGACCACTTGCGCAGCAAGGGCGCCACATGTTTGATTTTAGGCTGTACGGAATTATCTGTTTTAAAGCATGACTTACAATTGCCGGATGAAGATGTTATTGATTCGATTGACGTCCTGGCGTTGGAGACGGTGCGGCGCAGTGGAAAACCCATGACCGCTGCCGCCTTAAATGTGAAAGGAGTCAATTGCAGATGAAAAAACGTTTAACCAGTGCCCTAGCCTTGTTACTTATGGCGTCGCTGCTGGTGACCGGTTGCTCTTTGGGCAAGAGCGGTGACCAGGAATCGAGTGCCTCTGGGGTGACGAATGCCAAAAAAGTGGCCTCCAATTACGATGTGATTGTTGTCGGCGGGGATCCGGAAGGGATTTCCGCAGCCGTATCAGCGGCTCGTAACGGGCAACAAACCCTTCTCTTGTGCGCATCTGACCAGCTTGGCGGTTTGTATACGGACGGTGAGTTGAATTTTATTGACGTGCCGGAAACACGTGCTGGCAAGCAATTGGTCTATGGCATTTACGATGAATTTTTCAAAGCGGTCGGCGGGTCCGGATTTGACCTGGAAAAAGCTCATAAAACTTTTTTAGATATGGTTCAAGCGGAAGAAAATTTAACCCTGCGGATGAACAGTCAATTTGATAAGCCCCTGATGGATGGCAATATTTTGCGTGGCGTCACCGTCAAAGAAGACGGCAAAGATAAGACTTATCGTGGAGATGTTATTATTGATGCCACCACCGATGCGGATGTTGCCGCTGCAGCCGGTGCGCCTTACACCTATGCCGGGGAAGACATCGGTGAAAAAGACCGGGCCATGGGGGTGACCCTGGTCTTCGGTCTGAAAGGGCTGAACTGGGATAAGATCACACGTCACCTGAACGTGCAGAGGGCCAAGGGGGAAGTCACCGGCGGTTCAACGGACATGGGCGCCAAGGATAACTTAGCCTGGGGCTATCTTCGGGAAGGCTATGACTACAAGCCGAGCAATGACGCCATTCGCCTGCGCGGATTCAATATGAGCCGCCAGGAAAATGGAACGGTCTTGTTCAATGCTTTGATCATATTTGATGTCAATCCGCTGGATCCCAAAAGTCGGGCCGACGGCATTGCCCGTGGTAAAAAAGAATTGGAGCGGATTGTCCCTTATTTGAAGAAAACCTGTGTCGGCTTTGAAAAGGCTGAGTTGGCCACGACCGCAAAAGAATTGTACGTGCGGGAGAGCCGCCATATTGATTGTGAATATATGTTGACCGTTGACGATGTGCTGGAAAACCGGCCTCAGCCGGATATGATTGCCGTGACGAGCTACCCGGTAGATGTTCAACCGACCAAGACCCAGTCTTTCGGCATTGTTGTCGGCTTCCCGGACCAGTACGGTATTGGGCTTAAATCCTTGGTGCCGAAAAAAGTTGACCATCTTTTCGTTGTCGGGCGCAGCGCCGGTTTCCGCTCTATGGCAGCCGGCAGTGCGCGCATCGTACCGACCGGGATGGCCTGCGGACAAGCGGCCGGTGCAGCAGCTGCCCTGGCCAGAGAGAAAAAACTGACGCCGCGTGAACTATGCTACAGTGAGGCAGACATTAAGACCTTACAGAAACGGTTAAGAGATCAAGGGGTCAATTTGAACCACCAGCAGACAAAAGAAGCGGTTATGGACAACTGGGCCTATCCGGGCCTTAAAACGCTCCGCAGTCTAGGCTTTTTGGGCGGCGGATATGACAACAATTACGAGCTGGATGAACCCTTGAGTAAAAATCGCTATCAGAATATGCTCAACGGTTCTTTGCGCAAACTCGGTTTTCCGCCGGAGCCGGCAATTCAAGTGAACGATGATCCTCCAGTACGCCAAGTCATTGGGACGATGGCCCGGGCCGCGGCACAGCTTGAGGGCGTCTCCCTGCCGGATGATTTTGATACCTACAGGGGGTATTTAAGTCAGAAAGGGATTTTGACAGAAGACCTGGCCCCCTATTTCTCAGAAGCGGAAAAACGACCGAATGGTGCTGAAACCATCCAGCTGGTGGCCAATTTCTACCACTGGGGATTAAAAATTCCCGGAGCCCGGCAATTGATTGCCGTGGACTGACCAGATTGCAAGACAGATGAAAGGCGGTTTTTATGCAAAAATCTTACGGCGGACAAGCGTTGATTGAAGGGGTGATGATGCGTGGCAAACATCATCAGGCCATGGCCGTACGATTAGATAGCGGGCAGATTGAAAGTGTGGTTGAACCCATTTCTCCTTGGGGCGACCGGCATCCGATTTTGCAACTGCCCTTGATCCGCGGCAGCGTGAACATGGTTGAGTCCATCGTGATCGGCATGAAGGCGCTGAGCTGGTCAACCAATGTGAATTTGAGTGGCGGGACAGAAGAGGAAGAGGCCTTAAAACCTTGGCAAATGGCCTTGACGGTCATGTTTTCCTTGGTCATGTCCATTGGCATATTTTTCCTTCTGCCGGTGCTCCTGGCACATGCCGCCAATGGAATCGTTAGCGGTACTTTGGCACAAAATATTTTAGAGGGTGTGTTGCGGGTCGGTGTATTCTTGCTGTACATTTTTCTTATTGCCCAGATGCCGGATATTCGTCGGGTCTTTCAATACCACGGTGCGGAGCACAAGAGCATTCATTGCTATGAAGCCGGAGCTCATTTAGTGCCTGGTGAAGCGGCGCATTTTTCGCGGTTGCACCCCCGCTGCGGCACCAGCTTTCTCTTTATCGTTATGATCATCAGCATTTTCGTTTTCTCTTTTACAGGGGTGGACAATATTTTCTTGCGCCTGGTCTCCCGGGTGGTCCTCTTGCCGGTGATTGCAGGCATCAGCTACGAGCTGCTCAAGTGGACCGGACGCCATATGGATTCGGCGGCGGTGCGGGCCATTGCTTGGCCGGGATTACAGATCCAGCGGATGACAACGGCAGAACCGGATGAAGACATGCTGGAAGTGGCCTTAACAGCCCTGGAAAAAGTTCGCCAGGCAGAAAAAGAAGCGGACGCGCTGCCGGTGAACAAGGCCTGCCCGGCCCCGGTGCGCAGTTAATATCCGAAAGGAGTCGGAACCGGCATGAAAGATATCGCTCGCATACGGTTGGCAAGGCTGGCGGACAGCGATGCATTGCTGGATATTTACCGCCCCTATATTAGCATGACCTGGCTGACCACCGAGGAAGAAGTGCCAACGTCTGCTGCCTTTCAGGCGCGTGTGGCGGCCATTATTGACCAATATCCATACGTCGTTGCGGAAGTGGGCGATGAAATATGTGGCTATGCCTATGCCCATCGTCATCGCGACCGGCCGGCCTATGATTGGAGTGCAGAGTTGTCCATTTACCTGGATGACGATTGGTCCGGTTACGGCTTGGGTAAACTTTTATACGGAACGGTGATTCAACTGCTGGAGTACCAGCATGTTCAAACCGTTTATGGCATGATTGTGAGGGACAATGAGCCGAGCGCCGGCTTGCACTATGGCCTGGGCTTTACACCGATTGCCAGGTACACGAAAGTGGCCTACAAGCGAGGCGCTTGGCTGGATTTAGTCCTATTTGAACGCCATATTGGCGATCATCCGATTCCACCGGCGCCCTTTATCCCCATTGATAGAGTGACAAAAGACACAGTAGACCACATCTTAACGGTGGCAAGCAGAACATTTGTAAGTGAGTTGGAGCAAAAGCCCATGAGGAGGAGCAAATGACACAAGAAAATCGATACGATGCGCCGACCCTGCCGGGGACGTATTGGGAACGGGATGCGGAGCACGTGGTCGTGCGGGCACATTTGGCTGCCGGCCGGATGTCCGTTAGCCAATGGCATACCCTGCGGCAGATTTTGGACGATTATCCGGACTTGGATTTGCGCATTACCACACGTCAAAACGCGCGCATTTACGGCGCCGATAAAGCCTTGGCTGAAAAACTCTTGTCGCGTTTAACGGAAGCCGGATTTCAGCCGGTTGGTAAAAAAGGAGATATTGTCATCAATTGGGATTCCGGTTTGCGCAGTGATGAAGTTTTTGACATTTATCCCTATGCCTTGGCGATCAGTGATTGGCAAAGCAGTGGCCTGGGACGGGCTGCCCAGGTGCCGGGTAAATTAAAAACATCTATGACATCATCACCGGGTGCTCTGGAAACGGTGTCCTATGCGGATCTGGGCTTCATTGCCAAACGCAATGATAAGGGTGAACCCGGTTTTGCCGTCGTTGGTGGGGGTAGCTTAGGGGCCATGCCGCGTCTGGCTGCCCAGCTGTTAGACTTTGTTCCGGCAGGGGATATCTTGCGCGTCATGGAGGCTTATGCGCAGGTGTTCATTGATTTATTTGCAGAGAGCAAGGTCGGTAAAAAACGGATGCGTTTTGCCATTCGCAAAATGGGCGAGGAAGCTTTTGTCGCCGCCTTTCATAAGGCTTATGATGACGTTAAGGCAAAAAATTTGACCGGTCTGCCGCAAAATGCCCTGCGCAAGCGGGATTGGGGGGAAGGGATTGACGCCAACCACCCCAACTTGCGGGCCACGCGTTTTGAAGGGATTTACAGCCTTTACCTGCCAATTCCCGCCGGTATCGTACCGAATGAGTTTGTAGCGGCCCTGGATGATTTTGTCAATTACTTGGAATACCGTCCGGAACTTGCCTTGGCTGCAGACCAGGCAGTGGTGGTCCGCGATTTGGCAGGCGATGACGCTTTGGCGCTCTTGGATGCCTTGGCCCCTCTGATGGAAAAATTCGGCATCGGGGCGGCCCAGTCTCACATTGCCTGTGTTGGTGCTGACCTTTGCCGGTTCGGCCTGGCCCATAACTCGGCTTTAAGTGCCGTGCTGCGCCGCTTTAATGCGGAAGAGCTGCCTGAAATCGGCATTTCCGGTTGCATGAATTCTTGCTCCGGTCATCAGGTAAAGCCCTTGGGCTTCTGGGGCAAAAAGTCTGATCATAATGATTTTGCCAACGATATTTATGAAGTGGTCATTGGCGGGTCAGCTTGCCGCGATGCGGCCGGTGCCATTATCGGTGAAAACATCGGCAGCCTTTCCGTTAAGGATGTAGAGGCCTTCCTCACTGATTTGATTGCTCAGCAAAAGGATTCAGGTGAACCCTGGGAACAGTTTGTTGTCAATCACGCCGACGCTTTAAAGGCCTTGGTTGAGACCTACAAGGCCTAGGCTTGCCAAGAGCGAATAATACGCGTAAAATAGATATGCCCCTGGACTTGTCAGGGGCATTCTTTTGTAAACCATCAGCTCAAAAGGAGACGACCATGTTTGAACAACTTCCTGCATTAGATAAACGTTTTGAAGAGCTTAATCTGGCCATGGCCGACCCGGCCCTCCTGGCTAATCAAGAGGAATTTCGCAAAACCGCTAAAGCCCGTGCCGACCTTGAAGATGTGGTGATGGCCTGGCGGGCTTACAGCGCTTTATTGAGCGAAAAAGAAGATACCAAAGAAATCATTGAGGCTGAAGACGATCCGGACATGGTCGAAATGGCCAAGGAAGAGTTGCACAGCTTGAACGATCAGATTCAGGCCTTGGAAGAAAAAATAAATGTCCTGCTCTTGCCCAAGGATCCCAATGATGAACGCAACGTTATCATGGAAATTCGCGCCGGTACCGGTGGGGATGAGGCGGCTCTCTTTGCCAGCGATCTTTTCCGGATGTATGCCAGGTATGCAGAGGATTGCGGCTGGAAAGTGGACATTATGAACTCTAACATGACCGATGGCGGTGGTTATAAAGAAATTACCTTTATGATTGTCGGCAAGGGGGCCTATTCAAAATTGAAATTTGAGGGCGGCGTTCATCGGGTGCAGCGGGTCCCGGCAACGGAAAGCGGTGGCCGCATTCATACCAGCGCGGCAACGGTTGCTGTGCTGCCGGAAGCTGAAGACGTGGAAGTGGACCTGGATATGAACGATGTGCGTGTAGACGTCTTTTGTTCCTCCGGGCCGGGCGGGCAGAGTGTTAACACCACCCAGAGCGCCGTTCGCGTCACCCATGAACCGTCCGGGATTGTGGTCAGCTGCCAGGATGAAAAATCCCAGCAGATGAACAAGGAAAAGGCGCTGAAGGTGTTAAAAAGCCGCCTTTATGAAAAAGTAATGGCCGAACAGCACGGCGCAGAAGCTGAAGCCCGTCGCTCCATGATCGGCTCCGGAGACCGGAGCGAACGGATCCGCACCTATAACTTCCCCCAAGGGCGGATCACCGATCACCGGATCAACTTGACCCTACATAAGTTGGACCAGGTATTGGATGGTCATCTGACCGAGCTGATTGATGCCTTGGTTTCCACCAACCAGGCGCGCCAACTGGATGAGGCAGCCCGTGACCTCTAAAACATGGCGGCGCCTTTTGGCCGATGCCCTTGACCTGCTGGGCCCTGCAGAACGGTTGTCAGCAGAGCGGTTGATGGCTAAGGTACGGGGTATGAGCCGGGCTTCTGTCTTGGCCCATTTAGACGACGCACCATCGGCGGAAGAAGCAGAAGCCTTTCAAAAAGATGTAGGGGCTCTGCACGAGCATACGCCGCTTCAGTACTTATTGGGGGAAGCGCCCTTTGCAGACTTTAGCTTATGCGTTGATGACCGTGTGCTGATTCCCCGTTTTGATACGGAAATTTTAGTGGGCCGGGCTGCAGAGAAGGCTCAAGGCGGTTGCAGACGCATCTTAGACCTTTGTACCGGCAGCGGGGCGGTGGCCCTTGCTTTGGCTCGGGCCTGTCCTGAGGCCGAGGTATATGCTTCGGATATCAGCGGCGGTGCCTTGGAAGTGGCTCAGGACAATGCTCGGCGGTTGGACCTTGACTTGACCTTGCGCTGCGGAGATTTGTTTGCCCCCTGGCAGGGGGAAAGCTTTGACCTCATTACAGCAAATCCACCCTATATCAGCACGGCGGAGATGGAAACCTTGGCACCGGAAGTTCTGCGTGAACCGCACAGGGCCTTGTGGGGGGGCGACGACGGGCTCTTATTTTACAAGCGGCTGGTCAAAGAGGCGCCGGCCTATTTGAAGCCGGACGGTTACCTCTTGTGTGAAATCGGCGCCGGCCAAGGGGCAGCGGTATCGGCTATTTTTGAAAGGGCCGGCTTTACAGATCTTGTTATCAGTCAGGATTGGGGTGAGCGGCCGCGGGTTGTTGAAGGAAGAAGGGGGAGATAAGGTGTCCAATAAAAAAACGCCGACGCAAACGGCCCTGGAAAGCCGGAAAAGAGAGCGGGCAATGGGGGGCATTATTCTCATTGCCGCTTTTTTGGCTCTGTTTAATGTATCGTCGGTGAACGTGGCAGTGCCACGCTTTATGACTGAATTTAAAACGTCGGTGACCCTGGTTCAGTGGATCAGCATCGGCTATACCTTGGCAATGGGGGTCGTCAGTCCCCTGGCCGGCTATTTCACCAGACTGTTTACCCTGCGTGGTTATTTTATTATGAGCATGGGTGCTTATGTGGTGCTCTCGATTGTTTCCGGCCTGGCGCCGAACATTTATCTTTTGGTGGTGGTGCGGGCCGTACAAGGCCTGGCCGGTGTGGCCCTGATCCCGACGACGATGATCATCATTTACAGCTACATTCCGCGTCACCGTCAATCCCTGTACCTGACCGTTCAGAATATGAGCCTTTCTTTAGGGCCGGCGCTGGGACCGGTGATTGCGGGGCTTATTTTAGCGGTGGCCTCTTGGAAATGGATTTTTTGGTTTAACGTTCCCCTGGGGCTTGTGGCCATTTTCCTGGCGATGCACTATTTGCCGAAAGAGCTGGCGGACCGCAGTGAAAAAGTCGACTGGCTCAGCTTCGGCCTGGTTGCCATCGGTTGCTTACCGGTCTTGCTGTCCTTTAGCTTGGCCACCAACCTAGGCTTTAGCTCGCCGATTGTACTGGGGATGCTTGTCGGTGGCAGCATTTTTATTGTTTGCTTTGTGCGCCGGCAATTGAAGTTGGAAAATCCGGTATTGGATTTTACAGTGATGCGCAACCGGGAGTACACCTTGACCTTAATTGGCAATGCCCTCCTGTCCATGGGGCTGGCGCTGGGGCCCTTTATTTTTGCCATCTACTTTCAAGTGGTCAAGGGCTACAGCCCACTGACCATGGGACTGCTCCTGCTCATTCCGGCTATTTTTTCAGTCGGTGGCGCCCCGGTGGCCCAAGCCATGTATGACCGGATGCCTTCCAAGACGGTTATTATTTTGGGCTGGATTGCGATTGTCATCGGCAGTGTGACCTTGGGCTTTATGAAGCTGACCACGCCCATTGCCGTGGCCATGATTTTCTTTTGCTTCCGTTACTTGGGCATCGGCCTTTTGGGCATGCCCATTACCGACCATGGCATGCGTGAATTGCCCAAAGCCAGCAGCGATGACGGGTCTACCTTAATCAACTGGGTTAAGCTGATGATTACCGGTCTGTCTTTATCGGTTTTTACCTTGCTGTATGAACGGGTGACGGCTTTCTTTTCTGGGTCAATGTCTGTACAGGGAGCCACCCTCATGGGTGTGGACGCTGTCTTTCTCTCTTCCGGCATCACCTGTGTTGTTGGTTTGGTCTTATCACTGATGCTGAAACGTGTCCACCCTAAAGAGGATTAATTTTTAGCGCTGCCTCGGGCGGCGCTTTTTTATTTATGGGTAGGCGCAAGCTAGGTGAAAGAATTTTTGTTCTGACCGTAAGTTATGTTTAAAGTTTTCGCAGAGTGTTTATATAAAAATTGTCGAATAAAGTGAAGGAATAAAGGAGGTTTTATCATGGGCATTATTTCTTGGATTATTGTAGGTGCCTTGGCCGGCTGGATTGCCAGCATGATTATGGGCAAAAATGCACAAATGGGTGCTTTGGCAAACATTGGTGTAGGGATTGCCGGTGGCTTTATCGGTGGTTTTTTGCTGTCACTGATTGACAAGGGACAACTCACCGGTATTAATGTGCCGACCATTGGTACAGCTGTTTTAGGGGCTGTTGTTTTGCTCTTTATCGTTGGCAAGGTACAGAAAAAATCATAATAAAAGAGGTGTCGTATGACGGTCAAAGGTATTGTTTTCGACCTTGACGGTACGCTCTTGGATACACTGAACGATCTCGCAGATGCCGTTAATGCCGCACTGCGAGATTTTTCATTTCCGGAGCGCCGCCTGGAAGAGGTGCGTCGGTTTGTGGGCAACGGTGTTGGCAATTTAATTCGCCAGGCCGTGCCCGACCATACCGATGCAGAAACCATTGCGCAAGTGCATGAACACTTTATGAAGTATTATATGAACGGGCTTATGAACAAGACAAAACCCTATCCGGGCATTGTAGATCTTTTGGAAACGCTGAAACTGTCCGGCTATCGGCTGGGTGTTTTGAGCAACAAGCCCCATAAGGCCACCCAAGACTTGATTCAACATTATTTCCCGGATGTTTTTGACCTGGTTTTGGGCCACCGGGCTGAGGCACCGCGAAAACCGGATCCGACGGTGCTCTTGCAGATGCCGGCAGCCTTTAATTTATCGGCTGAAGAAGTCTGCTATATCGGAGATTCGGAAGTGGATGTGGCCACGACCCTGGCGGCAGACCTTAGGGGAATCTTCTGCTTATGGGGATTTCGCTCTGAAAATGAATTGCGGTCGGCCGGTGGTGAATGCTTTATTCATGAGCCGGGTGAGCTGCTGCAACATTTATTTGTTTAAACAGTGGGATTGCGCCGCAGACAGAATTGTTGTATATTTTAATCAATTGGCGTGCCAGAAAGAAAGGTGATTTTATGAAAAAGATTGTCGTATTGGAACCGTTGGCGGTTTCAGATGACCTGCTGCACCGGTTGGTTGATGAAAAGCTTGGCGGACAAGCTGAGCTGGTGCTTTATGACAGCCGGGCAAAAGATGACGATGAAATGATTGAACGCGCAAAAGATGCGGAAATCGTTGTTATTGCCAACCAGCCGATGAGTGAAAAAGTGGCTCGGTCTTTGGAAAAAATCGAACTCTTGGCTGTCGCTTTCACAGGCTTTGATCATATTCCGGTGGATGTGTTTAAAGAACGGGGCGTTACCGTTTGCAATGCCTCCGGTTATTCTAACGAAGCGGTAACGGATCTTGTTTTCGGGATGGTCATTACCTTACTGCGCAATATTCGCGAATGTGACGCGGTGGTGCGCAAAGGCGGCACGAAAGACGGCTTGGTGGGCCAGGAGTTATCCGCTCTTACCTTCGGGGTCATCGGTGCCGGTGCCATTGGTCAACAAGTCATTAAAGTGGCCAATGCCTTCGGTTGCCGGGTCCTTGCCTTTAACCGGAGTAAAAAAGAGGTGCCCAATTGTGAATTCGTTGATTTGGACACGCTCTTGACCGAAAGTGACGTGGTTTCAATTCACCTGCCGAATAATGCAGAAACCCGTGGCTTTATCGGTGCTGATGAATTGGCAAAAATGAAAGCAACGGCACTTTTGATCAACTGTGCTCGTGGGCCGATTGTGGATATTGATGCTTTGGCCAAAGCCTTAAAAGCGGGCGCCATCGGTGGCGCAGCGGTAGATGTTTTCTACACGGAGCCTCCTTTGGAAGCGGACAATCCGCTCTTCGATACCCCCCATACCCTATTGACGCCGCACGTGGCCTTTGCAACGGATGAAGCCTTTGTCAAGCGCGCACATATTGTCTTTGGCAATATCGAAGCCTTCTTACAGGGGAAACCGGAAAACGTGGTTGTATGACCGGTTTATCAATCAAATTATCTAATCGAAAAGTATAACTAAAACTTATTTACAAGCCGACCGCTATAGGTCGGCTTTTTTGATGGGAAAGAACGTTCGGAACATATGTCTTGGAAATCCCTGGACGGCGTGGGGACTGGATATTCTTGGCGATGTGGTGTAAAGTGGTGTAAAGTGGAGTAAAAGGGGTGGAAAAGGGCGCATAAAAGTCAGAAAGGGGATGACAGAATGTTTTTAGGCGAATATCAGCACAGTTTAGACGCCAAAGGCCGTCTGATTGTCCCCAGCAAATTTCGCGATGGGTTGGGAAATCGTTGCGTCATCACCAAGGGCTTGGATGGCTGTCTCTTTATCTTCCCTATTGACGCCTGGCAAAATCTTTCTGAAAAGTTGGCCCATTTGCCGCTTACGCGCCAGGACGCCCGCTCTTTTACGCGCTTCTTTTTCTCCAGTGCCAGTGAACTGGACTGTGACAAGCAGGGGCGTATCGCCATTCCGCAAGGCTTACAAACGTATGCGGATTTGGGAAAAAATGTGGTGGTCATCGGCATGAGCGAACGTATTGAAATTTGGAGTACTGAGCGCTGGCAAGCCTATGAGGCCGGCAACGCCGGTTCTTTTGAACAATTGGCTGAGCTGATGGAGCCCTTTGATATTGGGTTATAGGAGGATCTATGTTTCAACACATACCGGTTTTAGCGGACGAAGTCATCAGTTACTTGGCCGTTCAACCGGGCGGCAAGTACGCAGATGGCACCCTGGGCGGGGGCGGTCATGCCCGGCTCTTGCTTGAAGCGTCGGCGCCGGATGGTCAATTGATCGGCACGGACCGCGATGAAATTGCTCTTGCGGCAGCGCGGGAAAATTTGGCCGAATATGGCTCTCGCTTGCTCAGCTTTCACGCCAATTATACAGAACTGGCCGGCTTTATTAAGACCCATTATGCCGATGGGGCGGATGGCATCTTACTGGACATCGGTGTATCTTCACCGCAAATTGATACCCCGTCTCGCGGATTTAGCTACATGCACGATGCCCCCCTGGACATGCGGATGGATCAGACTTGCGGTCAAAGCGCCAAAGACTTGATCAATACCCTTCCCCAGGCAGACCTGCGGCGCATCATCCAGGAATACGGTGAAGAAAAGTGGGCCGCTCGAATTGCCGATATTATTTGTGAACGGCGGGCCCTGGCGCCGATTGAAAGCACTTTTCAGCTGGTTGATGTTATTGAGCGGGCAATTCCCAAAGGCGCCCGTGAAAAAGACACCCATGTGGCCAAACGCACTTTTCAAGCCTTCCGTATTGCCACCAATGATGAGTTGGGGGCCTTGGAAAAAGCCATTGATGACCTGGTCGGGGCGCTAAAAACCAGCGGTCGATTGGCAATTATTACCTTTCATTCTTTAGAAGATCGTATTGTTAAAAATAAATTTAAATACTTGGCGGCTTCTTGTATTTGTCCGCCGAAATTACCGGTCTGCACCTGCGATAAAGTATCGGAAGTTCGCATCATTACGCGGAAACCGGTTACAGCCGGACAACATGAATTAAAGAACAATCGACGTGCTGCCAGTGCGAAGTTGCGCGTCGTTGAAAAAATCATCTGACAGGAGAGATAAAGATGACGCAGTCAGGCTATTATAATGACTACAAGGGCCGGGTCAATGGATTTGACACAACGGCACCGGACCTGCGCTACAAACGGGCTTTACGGCTTAAGAAAAACAAGGCCGAAACCGCTAAACCGGCGGCCGCGTCTCGTACTTTTTTTAGGTTTCCGCGGCTGCGTGCTGTTGCCTTGATTTTCCTCTTGGGCCTCTTGGTGGCAGCCCAATACAGCGCCGTCCAGACGATGGGCTACCGGGTCAGTGAAGCCCAATCAAAGCTTTCAGAAATTAAAGCGGTCAACGAACAACTGGAGCAGGAGTATGCTGCCTTAGGCAACCTGTCGCGGATTGAAAAACGGGCAACGGATAAATTGGGCATGGTGATGCCGGAAAAGGTCCTAACCTATCAACCGTCGAAAGCCACCGTTGATGCGCAAAAAAAAGAGGCTGATGAAGCCACCGCTGGGGGACGCGGATGAACAGTAAAAATCGTATCGGCGTCATCATGGGCATTGCTTTTGTCATCGGCTTCTTGATTATGGCGAAATTGCTCTATGTGCAAGTTTTTGCCAATGAGGCCTATAGCAGCATGAGCCTGTCCAATCGTTTGCAGGAAGTTTCTATCATGCCGGATCGCGGATTGATTTACGATTGCAAGGGTGAGGCCCTGGCCATCAGCGTTAAGCGCAAATCCGTTTACATTACCCCTTCTGAAATTCGCAAGTTGAAAAACAAAGAAAAAGTTATTAACACACTGGCAGAGACCTTGGCCATTCCTAAAAGAGATGTGGAAACGGCTGTGAATACGAAAGACAGCGATTTCCGCTGGCTGAAACGGCATGCCGATACGGCTGCCGTGAAAAAATTGGAAAAAGAAGATTTCCGCGGTGTGGGCTTTACGGATGAAAACAAAAGGGAATACCCGAAAGAACGCCTGGCTTCCCAGGTCCTGGGTTTTGCCGGGATCGATAACCAAGGCTTGAGTGGTGTTGAATTACAGTTTAACGATGTGCTGGCCGGCAATCCCGGGAAATTACTGGTGGAATATGACGGCAAGGGCAACATTATCCCGCAATCAATTCGAGAATCAACGCCGGCCACAGCCGGCGATGACGTTTACTTGACCATTGACGGGACCATCCAATACATTGTGGAGCGACAATTGGCGAAAGCTGCGAAACAATATGAACCCCGACAGATTACCTGTATTGTCCAGGAAGTTGATACAGGTAATATTCTGGCCATGGCCAGCTTGCCGGATTTTGACCCGAATAATTATGGGAAATCAGACGAAAACACTTGGAAAAATGCGGCCATTTCAAAAGTTTACGAGCCCGGCTCTGTTTTTAAGGTGGTCAGCGCCTCCATGTTCCTGGACGATGATGTGGCCACCCCACAAAGTCAGTACAACTGCCCGGGTAGTATCATGATTGACGGCCATGAGTTGCGGTGCTGGACTTACCCGGACGGTCAGGGTCCCATGACGCTGCGTTCCGGCGTGGCCATGAGTTGCAATATTGTGATGGCAAAAAGCGTGGCCCGCTTGGGCAAGGAACGGTTTTACGATTACCTGCACGGTTTCGGGTTTACCCGCAAGACCAATATTGACTTGCCGGCTGAATCAGACCCGGTCCTGGTGCCAAAAGACCAGGCAGTTCCCTTGGACTTGGCGGCTATGGCCATTGGTCAGGCAAATGCCTACACGCCGATTCAAATGATTGACGCCATATCGGCCATCGCCAATGGTGGGACCTTGATGAAGCCGCAAATTGTTGATAAAATTACAGACCGTAAAGGGAAAACCGTTCGTCAAAACAAACCGGAAGAAGTGCGCCGAATTTTAAGCAAGGAGCGCGCCGAACAGGTCCAGGAAATGATGGAAGCTGTTGTGACGGAAGGCATTGGGAAAGAGGCGGCTGTGCCCGGCTATCGCGTAGCCGGTAAAACCGGGACAGCTGAGATTGCGCGTGAAGGCCGCTATGAAAAAGGCGATTACATTATGAGCTTTGGCGGTTTTGCGCCGGCAGGTGATCCTAAGATTTCCTGCATTGTCATTGTGAATAGCCCACGGACGAATGCCTCCAGTGGGACCGTTGCCGGCCCTGTTTTTTCGGCCATTGTGAAAGACGTCATGCGGTATTATGAAATCCCGTCATCGCTACCGGATAAGAGCATTGAAGAACCTTCGACAGGGAATTTGACCAAGATGCCGAAGGTGTCCTATCCCATCGACGTGAACAGCTTCCAGGCAGCCGTTCAAAAAGCCGGCCTCACTGTTGACTTTGTCGGTGAAGGGAGCCAGGTGGTCAGCGCCTTACCCTTGGCCGGTGCGCAAGTGTCCGGCGGTGATAAGGTGCGCGCTTATTTGAGCGAACCGGATGCAAAAGAAGTAACATTGCCTGATTTTTCGGGAATGACGCTTAAAGAAGTAGACCATATCCTGTCCGGATTCGGCTTACAGGCAGCCTTGGAAGGCAGCGGCTTGGCCTGGTACCAAACCCCGGCCGCCGGCAGTCGTGTCAACGTCGGCAGCAGTGTGTCGGTGCAGTTTGCATCAACAGCTGAACAATCCGAAATTCGCAACGTAGAAGAGGAAAAGGCGGCCAAAGCAAAGAAAAAAGCCGCCCAGGCTGCGGCAAAAACCAAGGCAAAACAGACGTCAACAGGATCACCTCCGAATCCTTGAGGTGAATTGATTTCATAGCTAGAAGAATGATCCGGGTTTTCCTTGCCGAGGACCCGGCTTCTTCGTTTTATCAGATAATATTGAGGTGACCCATGTATCAATTAAACACAGAACAACTGGCACATGCGCTGGGCTACGCGCATCGCGGTGCAGCGGTACAAGCGCAACGGGTGGTATTTGACAGTCGAGAGGTTTTACCGGGAGATTTGTTCGTGGCCATAAAAGGTGCCCGGGTGAACGGGGCCGACTATATAGACGCTGCTTTGGAGCGAGGGGCAGTGGCCTTTGTAGCAGCTGGCGATATAGAGCGGTCTAAAGCGAGTCAGATTGTGGCTGGCGACGGCCTTGAATTTATCCAGAAGCTTGCCCGGCTCATGCGCGCCCGGTTTAATGGGCCGGTGATTGCCGTTACCGGCAGCCAGGGCAAAACCAGCAGCAAAGACCTGCTGACCCATATTCTAAGCCGACACCACCAAATCGTGGTGACGCATGAAAACCAAAACAATGAACTGGGCCTGCCCTTGACGCTCACCCGGCTGACAGAGTCTACGGAAATGCTGGTGGTGGAAATGGGCATGTCCGACTTTGGCGAAATCGCTTTTTTGGCGGAGATTGCCCGTCCCACCCACGCGCTGGTGACCAACATCGGCATTGTGCATGCTGAAATTCTTGGCAGTCAAGCCGGAATTGCAAAAGCAAAAACAGAATTATTCCCATATGTGTCGCAAAATGGTACAATTGCAGTACGGGAATCGGACAAGCCGCTTTTGGCCCCGTATTTGCCGGAAGCCTTGGCGGATACGCTGTGGACAGCCATGGACGGTGCGCCTGGTGACGGCGGCTATTGGGTTGAAGACCTGCAGCTTTCGACCGAATACAGCGACTTTGTTTTTTGCGGTAGAGGCGAACCCTTTGCTGTGCGGTTAAATTATGCCGGCCGCCACCAAGTGGAGAATGCTCTCCTGGTCATTGCCACAGCCCTGGCACTGGGCGAGTCGCCTGAAACGATCCGTACAGCCTTGGCTGAAGCCACGCCACTGTCGTCCAATCGTATGGAAAAAATTGCGCATGGCCAGGGCTTTATTTTAAATGACAGTTATAATGCCAACCCTGCGTCGGTTAAAGCAACGCTGGCCATTTTGGCCGGCTATACCGATAGACCGCGCTGGGCTTGCATTGGCAATATGTATGAATTGGGCCCTTATGAAACAGAAGGCCATCGCGCTGTGGGCCAACAGTTCGCCCAATTGGGATTAGAAAAATTAATTTGTGTCGGTGAATTGACGAAAGATACCGCTAAGGCAGCCTTGGCTGCCGGTGTTGCCGCTGAGTCGGTGGTGACCGTCAATAACAGCCAGGAAGCGCTGGCGTATTTGCAGGCGCATTTACCATCTGATGCGGTCCTCTTGGTAAAGGGGAGTCACAGCATGGATATGGCTGCGATTGTGAGCGGCTTGGTCTGACGTCTGGAGGGAGCTATTTTGAATTTTTTACTGTCGATATTGGCCTTGGTTATCGGATTTCTTGTTGCGGTTTTTGCAACGCGTCGGCTGATCCCCTTATTAAAGCGGATTAAATTAGGCCAGGAAATTCGTGAAGAAGGGCCGCAGAGTCATTTGCAAAAGCAAGGAACGCCCACCATGGGTGGCGTCGTTTTTTTGCCGGCGGTGGCCTTGGCCACTTTTATCGGCAATGGGATTAACCGTTACTCGGTTTTTTTAGTCCTGTGTGCAACCTTATTCGGCTTAATCGGCTTTTTGGACGATGGCTTGAAATTGCTTCACCATCGCTCCTTGGGCCTGCGGGCTTGGCAAAAAATTGCCGGGCAATTGATCGTGGTGGTCATCGTCTTGGCTGTGGGCATTGGCATGGTGGACCTATTGCCACATTTCTGGGTGCCCGGTTTTCAACTGACGCTGAACAACGCAGCCTTTTATGTGGCGGTTATGTTTGTCGTTTTAATTGGCACGACCAATGCAGCCAACTTAACGGATGGCTTAGACGGCTTGTTGAGCGGCACCAGCGTCATCATCGCTATCGGCTTTTTTGTCATCTCGACTTGGTTCCTCTTGCCGGCAGGGATGGTGTTTTCAGCGGCCTTAGTGGGGACCTTGTTGGGCTTCTTTTATTTTAACCGCCACCCGGCTGCTATTTTTATGGGGGACACCGGCTCCTTCTTTGTGGGCGGTGCCATGGCCGGATTGGCCATGCTGACCAAGACGGAGCTTTTGCTGCCGCTCTTGTGCTTAATTTATGTGCTGGAAGCCTTGTCGGTAATGATTCAGGTGGCTGTATTTAAAAAGACCGGTAAACGTGTTTTTCGCATGTCGCCCCTGCATCACCACTTTGAATTGGGTGGCTTAAAGGAAGAGCAGGTCCTCTATTTATTTGCGATTATCACCGGCATCAGCGTGTTGTTGGCCTTGCTCGTGGTGCATGGCGCAGATCCGGCTTTACTGCAGCAGTTAAGGAGATAGATATGAAACGCTATTTGGTCATCGGTGCGGCGAAAAGTGGATTGGCCAGCGCCGCCTATTTGCTCGACAGGGCGGATACGGAAGTCATCCTGAACGATTCGGATGTCACAAAAAAAGAAGCGGTGGAAGGCTACTTCACCGATAAAAAACCGCAATTTATCTGGGGCTTGCCGGATGTGGCGGAAATTAAGCCGGACCTTGTGGTGCTCAGCCCGGGTGTCCCGCCGCGGATTAAACCGGTGCAGGCGGCACTTGCAGCCGGGATACCGGTTATCTCCGAGCCGGAACTGGCCTATGAAAACAGTTCTGCCCGTTGGTTCGGCATTACCGGAACCAACGGTAAAACCACCACCACCGCCTTGGCGGCCCATTTGCTGGAAGGCTTCGGTGCACCTGTCTTTTGCGGTGGCAACATCGGCACGCCGCTTATTTCAGCGGTGCCGAACCTGCCGGCCGAGGCAGTGGTGGTGGCTGAACTGTCCAGTTTTCAGTTGGAACTGATCAACCGTTTTCATGCAAATGCAGCGGTCTTTTTAAATTTAACGCCCGACCACTTGGACCGGCATGGCAGCATGGCGGCCTATGGGGCAGCAAAGGCACGTATTTTTGAAAATCAAGGGCCACAAGACGTTTTGATTGCCAATTATGACGATGAAAGGGTACGGCAAATGGCGGAAAAGGCACCAGGTAAAGTCTGGTACTTCAGCTGTCAAACAGTACCCCCCTTAGGCATGTGGCAGGAAGAGGGCCGCTTGATGGTTCGCTTATCTGAAGACGAACCGGCGCATGCCCTGATTGACCGGGCGGATATCGCTTTGCCGGGCCGTCACAATACAGAAAATATTATGGCTGCTGTCCTAGGGGCCCTCTACTTCGGGGCATCTGAAGCCCATATCTGTGCCCAGCTGAGAACCTTTAAAAGCGTTGCCCATCGCTTGGAAGCCGTACGTACCGTTGACGGCGTTTTGTATGTCAATGACAGCAAAGGCACCAATCCGGATGCGACGGAAAAGGCTTTGAATGCCTATGAACGGCCGATTGTGGCCATTATGGGCGGACGCAATAAGGGCAATTCTTTCCTGCCCTTGGTCCCCTTGATTGACGAAAAATGCCGCCATGTTGTTTTGGTCGGTGAAGCAAGGGGGGACTTCATAGAGGCCTTTCAGGAAAAAGACTTTCATCGCTACAGCCTAGCCGATGATTTTGAACAAGCGGTTGACCAGGCCCGTTTAGCGGCTCAAGAGGGTGATGTTGTTTTGCTGAGCCCGGCTTGTGCCAGCTGGGACATGTTCCCGAGTTACGAAGTGCGTGGTGATTTATTTAAGAAGTTGGTGAATGATATAGATGGCTAAGATGCCCAGAAATCGATGGTCCGACCAAAGTGAAGCGGAAGATCATCGGCGAAAATCGCAAAAAGAAGCGATGGTAAGACAGCTTAGCGGGGAAAAAGAACCGGTGGAGCCGGTTCAAAGGGTGCACCCTCACAAGGCGCCTTCCACTTTGGCCCAGACCGCCGAAACAAAAAACCACCGGCAGCCACAGGGGCCAGGTTTGCACCAGACCAGGAAAAAGAAAAAGGCGAACAAGAAAAATCATAAAAGATCAAAAGGATGGCTGAGCGGTTATCGCCGGGCGGACTGGGCACGTGTTCGCGGGATGTACAGCGGTCCAGACCTGATGCTGCTGCAGATTTCGCTTATTTTACTGGCCATGGGCCTGGTGATGGTTTTTTCATCCAGCTCCTATGAAGCGCTTATGCTTTATGGCAAAGGTGGCTATTATTTTCTGCGTCAATTGACAATGGCGGTGGGCGGTCTGCTGATTGTTTTCATCCTGCTCTTTGTGAACACGGAAGTGGTCCGGCGAATTGCGCCTTACTTGTTATTTATCTCGGTTGTCCTAATTCTGGTGGCATCGTTTTTTACAGAAGCCCAATACGGGGCACACCGCTGGATTACTGTGGGGCCCATTACTTTTATGCCCTCTGACCTGGCCAAACCGCTCTTGGTCGTGGTTGCTGCAGGACAACTGGAGCGCGTACGAGACCGGCTGGATTCCTTGCCGGAATATGGCATGACGCTCTTGACCATGATGATTATTCCCTGCTTGGTTCTAATTGAAGACCTGGGCACAGGCGTGGCAATGGCCGGTGCCTTGTTTGCCATGCTTTACATTGCCGGGGCGCCTAAGCAATATGTGGTTGGCACCATGGGGCTGGGCCTGATGGTTTTTGTGGCGGCGGTTATTGCAAAGCCTTATCGGATGATGCGGTTGACCAGCTTTATCAACCCCATGGATCCTGATAAAATAGAGGCTGGCAGCTTTCAGCTGGTGCAAAGCCTTTACGCCTTTGGCGATGGAGGTCTCTTCGGTGTCGGTTTAGGTAACGGGGGGCAAAAGATGAGCCACTTGTTTGGCTCGCACACCGACTTTATCTATGCCGTCATCGGAGAAGAATTGGGGCTTATCGGGGCCCTTTGTGTCTTGGCGCTGTTTATTGCTTTTGCTTGGCGCGGATTTTGGCTGGCCATGCACATCCGTGATTTCTACAAATCGCTGATTGTCTTTGGCTTGACGGCCATGATCACCCTGCAAGCGCTCATCAATATGGGCGTTGCCGTCGGTGTTCTGCCGGTCACCGGGATTGCCTTGCCCTTTATCAGTTACGGGGGCTCTTCTTTGGTGGTCACCTTGGCAATGGTCGGCTATCTTTTGAATTTATCGCGGTACGTGCAGCGCCCCAATAAAAGAAAGTCATGAATCCTTGCGCATTGCATGCTATAATTAGCCGAGACGTGAAGGGAGACAGAGTATGGGCGTTGTGGTGACAGGCGGCGGCACAGGCGGGCATATTTATCCGGCCCTGGCCATCGCCGAAGCGATACAGAAAAAACATCCCGGAATTGATATTCTATACATTGGCAGCGAGACAGGCTTGGAGGCGGATATTGTCCCGAAAACAGGCTTGCCTTTTGCTGCGGTCAGTGCCAAGGGCTTGAACCGTCAGTTGTCAATAGATACCTTGCGCACCTTGACGACAACCGTTAAGGGGCTGGATATGGCCCGGCGGATTCTTAAGAAATTTAAAGCCAATACCGTCATCGGAACCGGCGGATTTGTTTGCGGACCGGTGATGTTGGCCGCGAAAGGGCAAGGGGCCAGCCTGTTCTTACATGAACAAAACGCTTATCCGGGCATTACAAATCGTCTTTTAGCGCCTTTGGCTGATGGGGTGATGCTGAATTTCAGTGAAGCACGCGCCCGGTTTAAGGGCAGGACCCCACTTTATGTAACGGGCTTGCCGGTAAGACATGATGTTGGCAGGTATTCCCGGACGGAAGGGGCAGCGCATTTCGGACTGGATCCATCTAAAAAGACCCTTTTGGTGACCGGCGGAAGCCGGGGCGCCCGTACCATTAACCGCACCATGGCACAAGTATTGCCCCAGCTTTTGCAGCGCCCGGACCTACAGGTGATTTTTATCAGTGGCCGCAATGGTTATGAAGAAACCCGGGGGCTTTTAACAGCCACCGGCCTATCACCGACGGACACGCCGGGCCTTGTCTTTATCGATTATTTGTATGAAATGCCACTTGCCCTGGCAGCGGCAGACCTTGCTATAGGTCGCGCCGGGGCAACATTTTTGGCAGAGTTGTCGGCCTGTGGTTTACCGGCTGTTTTATTGCCCTACCCATATGCCAGCGAAAACCACCAGGCCCATAATGCCCAGGCCATTGTTGATGCCGGCGCTGCTGAGATGATTTTGGATGCGGATTGTACAGGGCCCTTAATGCTGGATACGGTGGCGCGGTTACTGGATGATGACAATCGTTTGGCCACGATGGCTGTACAAATGAAGGCCTTGGCTAAGCCTAATGCCTTGGCGGATATTATGCAGGTGTTGGAGGAAGGTGGACACCTGCAATAAGAGAGGAGTGGGCGCATAGATGACGCTTGAAGGAATGAAGAAAATACATTTTATCGGCATTGGTGGCATTGGCATGAGTGCCATTGCTGAGATTCTCTTGGCCCTTGGCTATGAGGTCAGCGGATCGGACGTTGCCTTGTCATCGCGCGTAGAGCGCTTGATGGCTTTAGGGGCTCAGATCAATATCGGTCAGTCGGCCGAGCATATTCGACCGGATATGGACTTGGTGGTGCATTCTACCGCTATCCGACCGGAAAATCCTGAGCGTCAGGCGGCCAGCCAACAGCAGATCCCGGTTTGTCATCGGTCGGAAGTCTTGGGCGAACTCATGCGCACCCGTAAAGGTATTTGCGTCGCTGGCAGTCACGGCAAAACGACAACCAGTTCCATGATTTCCCTTATCTTGGAGCAGAATGGACTTGACCCGACCATTGTGGTCGGTGGCGTGATCAATGAAATCGGCAGTAATGCCAAGCTGGGCAAAGGCCCTCATTTGGTGGCAGAAGCCGATGAAAGTGACGGAAGCTTTTTGAACCTATACCCTTGGTACACCATTGTGACCAATGTAGAAGAAGATCACCTGGATCATTACAAGGACATTACCGCCATTCAGGAGATTTTCAGGCAGTTTGTTCAAAAGACGGATGAGAATGGTCGCGTTGTTTTATGCGCGGATTGTCCGGAAGCCTTGGCCTTGCGTGAAAAATCGCCGGCAAAGGTCGTCACCTACGGGTTTTCGGAGGCGGCAGACTATCAAATCCGTCACCATGCGCAAAAAGGGGCGCTTAATGAAGCGGATATTTATTACGCTGGGGACCGGCTTGGCCATTTAAGCTTGACCATTCCGGGTAAACATAATATGTTAAATGCCTTAGCCGCTACGGTGTGCGGCTTGGACCTGGGCCTTCCCTTTGACAAGGTTGCCCAGACCTTGTACGCCTTTCACGGCACACGACGCCGGTTTCAATTGGTTGGCGCTGTAGCAGATATTCAAGTGATTGATGACTATGCCCACCATCCGACGGAAATCGCTGCCACTATTCAGGCAGCCCATGATTGTCATGAGGGGCGTGTGGTTGCTGTTTTTCAACCGCACCGTTACAGTCGCACCAAGTTTTTGGCGGAAAAATTTGCAGAAGCCTTATCGGCAGCGGATGAAGTCTATTTGCTGGATGTCTACCCGGCAGGTGAAGACCCCATAGAAGGCGTTTCCAGTCAGCTGATTTTGGATTATTTGCCGAAGGGGCACGAAGGCGTTTTATTTAAAGAAGAAGCCATGGCACATGAATTGCTGGACCACTTACAGCCGGGCGATATGGTTTTGGTCATGGGCGCCGGTTCCATTTGGCAGGAAGCCCCCAATATTGTGGAAGCATTGAAGGAAAAATATCTGGCTTAGTGGATAGGGAGCATAAGGAGGTGAACGATGCTTAAAAGAAAATATTTTGCGCAAAACGCTCATGTGGAACGCGAAACAGATGATGCCGAGGTCAATGCAGAACGCACGGCGGACAAGGGCCGTACGCCACGCAAACGACGTTTCAGCCGTGAATTTATTCTGACTCTGGTATTATCCCTTGTCTTTACAGTCATCGTTGCCATCGCCCTGTCACCGCTGATGAACATTGATGCGGTTACCATTACAGGCAACCGTGCCATCAGTGACCAGCATGTCACCCGTTTGGCAGGAAGGCCGGTCGGAACCAACCTTTTCCTATATAAAAAGAGCGATGCGGTACGCGCCTTGGAAAGTCATCCCTATGTCAAAGAAGTCACCATTCATCGTCACTTGCCGCACAGTCTTTCCATCAGCATTAAAGAGCGGCGTGCCGTCGGCGTATTGGTGAATCGGGGAATATTTCTTCAGTTCAGCACAGACGGCTTGCTTTTAAACAGCACTCCCACCTTGGAAAACACGAGCATTCCTATCATTACCGGGATTTCTTTGGCGTCTGTCCCACAGCCCGGTGGTAAAATAAAAAACGATGCTTTTGAACAGGCTTTGGCCGTCATCAATGCGATGCCGAAAGAACTCCTGGGCAATATCCAGGAAATTAACGTGGCAAAAACAGATAATATTTTGGCCTACACATCCAACGGCATAGAAGTCCGTATCGGCAATACACGGAAAATTGACGGGCGGATGTCGGCCTTGAACGATATTATGAACCAGATTATTTTTTCCAATTCGATTCAAGGTCAAGTCGAATATATCGATATGCGCTACAGTAAATCTCCCATTCTGAAATTAAAAGGAAAAGACGCAGCCGATATTGATTTGGATATGGACGGCGCCAGCTTAAATATTTCTGCAGAACGGGAAGCCCAGCGTGTCCAAGGCACCACGGAGGCCGTTGTTGAAGAAGACCCGAATGGGGACAATGATACCAACACAGCCAATTAGTAGATCTGATTTTGATATAAAAGCTGATTCCAGCAAGAATTTAATTGCACGAAAGGGTTATATGGTATATCATAAAGATAAATATTGCGATTTTGCGGAGGGGATAGCATGTTCCAACTTGATGATAATGTTGAAAATAACGCCGCTGTCATTAAAGTCATTGGTGTAGGCGGTGGCGGCGGTAATGCCGTTAATCGTATGATTGAAGCAAAAGTTCAAGGTGTCGAATTTATTGTTGCCAATACGGATGCCCAGGTTTTGGCGCATTCGGAAGCGGATCAAAAAATTCAATTGGGCACCAAGTTAACACGCGGCTTAGGTGCCGGCGGTAACCCTGAAGTTGGTGAGAAAGCGGCTGAAGAAAGCCGTGAAGAGTTGGCTGCAGCCCTGGAAGGGGCAGACTTGGTCTTTGTAACCGCCGGTATGGGCGGCGGCACCGGGACGGGCGCTGCACCGGTTGTAGCAGAAATTGCCAAAAGTCAAGGCGCCTTAACCATTGGTGTGGTGACCAAGCCCTTTGCCTTTGAAGGCAAAAAACGCAAGAGCAATGCGGCTGAAGGCATCTCTATCTTGACAGAAAAAGTGGACTCATTGGTGACCATTCCCAATGATCGTTTACTGGAAATTGCCAGCAAAGAAACCACCCTGGAAGAAGCCTTTGACATTGCCGATGACGTTTTGCGCCAAGGTGTTCAGGGGATTTCCGATACCATTACCAAGGTGGCCATGATTAACCTTGACTTCGCCGACGTTCGCTCGACGATGCAGAATACCGGTACCGCCTTAATGGGTGTCGGTTACAGCAAAGGGGAAGACCGTGCCGTGTCTGCCGCTAAGGCTGCTATTTCCTCGCCCCTCCTGGAAACGTCTATTGACGGGGCCACAGCGATCCTGATGAACATCTCCGGTGACAACCCGACCCTTTTAGAAGCACAAGCAGCTGCTGACTATATTTATGAAGCAGCCGGTGCTGATGCGGATGTTATCTTTGGGGCCATCAACGATCCTGATGCGAAAGATGACATTAAAATTACCGTTATTGCAACCGGTTTCCATCCGGATGACCGCAACACCTATGACACAAATGCTTATAAGCCGAGCAGTGCCCCAAGGTCTGGCCGGTCTTCAAGCGGAAACTTTGCAGACGTACACATTCCTGAATTTTTGAGAAAAGGAAACCGCAACTTTTAAGCGAAACATCAGTGTCTTAAACAGCGAAGCTTAGCCGCTTCGCTGTTTTTATCGTATTGTTCTTTAAAAATACGAACATACAATCGAAAAATCTCTTGACAACGAATATGTGTTTGATAAAATATAGGAAAACATGTTCTAGGAACACATGATCTTAATTGTCGGGAGGTTATAAGATGAAATACATCGGCATTGCTTTTTTAACTTTGGCATCAATGGTTTCGTTCGTGGCATCTGTTGGCTTATTAGAGAGTTCGACGCTTCCTTTATTTGTAACGTCGTTAACCACATTATTGAGCATTTTCGGTCTGTTTATCGGTTTAGCGGCATTGCGAATTATTGAATTTCGCCCGTATTTGACAGATGCGCGAACCCATCGTGATTGATGCCCGATAGGAGGCAGCATGGGTAGAAAATATTCACGTAGTGGCAAAAAAAAGAGATCCCAATATCGGAAAACAGCAAAAGAACAAGAAAAAATGACGACAGTCATCACGCCGGAGCAACGCTTGCAGGAAAAGAAACGTCTGCGTTTTAACGGCGTTGCGCTGGGCCTATTGACGGCAGCCCTGCTCCTGATGCTGGGGGCCCCGCAGTTTGACCGTATGGGGCTGCCATATCATGTCAGCACTCTTTTGGCCTACGTCTGCTCTTTGATTGCAGGGGCTCTGATGCTTTATTCCGTTAAATATGCCCGTGAAGAAAAGAAAAAAACCGCTCGGATTACCGGCGGCTTGATGGTGGGGGTCGGCTTCATTGGCCTTCTAACAACGCTTTCGCCCTTGTTAATGGGTTAGCTAGTGATTGTGACAGAAAGCCTATAAAAAGAGTTATATTAAAATAAGCAAGGCACCGTCCGGCAAAAGGAATTTTTAAATTCGACTTTTGCCGGGCGGTGCCTTGCTTTTATCTTTTTCTCGGTTTCAAATACTAGCTGTATCCTTCGCTGAACAAACAAGATAAGACCTAGCCTTGTTCGCTCTGATTTTTACCTTGTGCACCTGTCTAGAGGCTTTTTTAAGTATTGCTCACCCAGAGTTTCCACCTAAGCGACAATGCTGGCATAGCGATTAGTGTCTAGGAGGTCCATCATGGCGGTATAGGGGGTTAGGCCGCCGACGGTAATCATGGTAAAAAGCCGGGGGCTGCAGCCGGAGACAAGGACGACGCCGGCTTCATTCATGGTGACAGGTTGGTAGCTGTTACGGCTAGCAACGTTCCAGAAGACGATGTTTGGCAGTTGGTACCCATGGAGGGCGAATTGCTGCTTGGCATTTTCGTAGTTAGACAGGGAAGCGTTGCGCATACAGATATTAAATTCCATATCAGAAATTATGTAGAGGGTTTCCGGAAGCTCTTCCTGGGGGAGCTCGTTGTGTACGGCGGCAGCCAGGATGAGGCTAAAGACGGCTTCAATATTGGTATCGGCAACTTGAGTAAAAGTGGACAGGTAGGACAGACGGTCGGTAAAGGTCTTGCCTTTGATCTCAAGGAGCTGGGGGGTATCGGAGAACTCAATAAAGTGGTTGTGGAAGAAGCCGGTATTGCGTTCGCCGAAATAAAGGCCCAGGGAGAAAGCCACTGCAGCAGGTAGGCCCTTATCATACCAGTACATAGACGCGGAAGTGTCTATGATGGCCAGGGCATTTCGGTTGTCGCAATAATCCGGTAGGGCCGCCCATGAGGCGTTCAGGCTGGCTTTTTCTCCTTCGGACAGCTCATTCAGAGGGCTGCTAAAGGCGGAGCGGACGATTTCATAGGGGTAGAGCGCATCGGTGTGGAGTTTGGCTTCTCCACGTTGAACGGCAGCTAAAAAGGCTCTATAGCGTTCACCGTCATGATGCAGGAAGGCTTTGCGGTATTTGAACATGGCTTTAGAGGGCTGCTTGGCGTAGTCAAAGGTATAGTCCTTACTGCAGAGATGGTGTTCCAAAATATTGATTCTTTTTCTCAAGGCCGTCAAGGTTTTGCGATACTGGCCATCGCTCATGCCCAGGAAGCGCGCTAGGCGTTTGGCGCGGCGGACTGTCTCGGGATTTGAGGCATTGACCGATGGGAGCCACTTAGCCAAAAGGGAAACCTCGCCCGTTGAAGTAAGGTCTGCCTTCAGCTGGTGACGAATCAAACGAAGGGCGTCTTTTTTACAGGGGGTATCTAAAAGGGCTAGGAGATCGTCATATCGGCCGTATTCCGGAATGCGGTCGATATTTTTACGGACAGAATCCGGATGGTAGCCGGCTAACCAACGGAGAATAATACGAAAAAGGCGGCGTTCTCCCAATCCGCCACGCACATCTCGACCAAAAAATAGAATTTTCATGGCGATGTCCGCATCTTCCGTGTAGGCTCGGAGAAAGCGATGAATGATGGCTTCCTCTTCGGCATTGCGAAGGGCACCAATATCGGCAAAGAGGTCTAAACAATCGGATAAGCTGCTGGCATGGGTCACAGCGTCGTTTTCAGTGCGCGCCCTATTGGCTTCGGCTTTTAGTTGGTCTAACATATCCTGTCTCCTAACCGGCGGTATGGTGCCGTGTGGTTTGCAAGTCTCATGAGATAAAAAATCCCCATTATCTTTCCTGAGAAGAGTCGGTAGGATGACCGTGGATTGATGAAGGGGGCTTTATAAAAAGGCTTAGGCCTTTATATGACATTCCAGGCACTCGTAGAAGAGGACCATAAATGACGGGGTCATCTGCTGATGATGGTCCTTTTTCTCTTGGCCGAGTGCCTTTTCCAAGATGCCTTTTTCTGAATGACTTGCCCTCAGATAGGCTAGGTTTGGTAAAATGGCTGGAGGCATCTTTCTAGCAAGGTACAAGTAACAGCATCAGCATCTGTAGGTTGCAAAGGATTTTATGCCCCTAACTGTAAAATGGCTGTTTGTACCTTTTAAGATTTAAACAACGATGACTCGTTGCACCTTGTAGACTCATTATATCCATGGGCGGGACCTTTATCACGGAAAAAAAGCTGCGAACAGGTTAAAGTTCACAGCTTTTTTGGGCCAAAAGGCGGTCTTTGATCAAGTTAACAAAGTCATCCGGCGCTTCCACCTTCACATAAGGGCCGAAGGCCAAAACCCGGATAAGCAATTCTTTTTCATCGGAGGCATAGTAGCTGATTTGGAGACGGGTGCTCCCGTCGGCCAAGCGCTCAGCTTGCTTGCTAAAATGGGCAAAGTGGAGCATGACCCGCTCTAGGGTATTGCGCTCATTCTCAATCAGCAAGACCAATTCTTTTTGCCGGTCGGTCAAGGGATTATCTGTTTGGCAATCGCTTCCCTGGTAAAGCTTGCAATGGTCAATTCGGGCCAAGTTGAAGTAAGGGTAGCGACAACCTTTCGCCAGGACGCGAATTTTATCGTCCTTTAAAGAGTATTCAAAGCCGGTGGGATAAAAGTGGATTTGAATCTGCCGGCCATAGCGGTTGGTCATGGTAATTTGCACCGGGTGGGAGGCTTTGATTGCTGCCAAAAGGAGGCGGAAATGATGAATATACCGGTGGCTGTTAAAGGGGTCTCCATCCGTATAGCGGTCAAAGACCCTGTAGTCCTCTTGGGTGAAAAGAGGGTCTAGCCCTTCTAAATCAGGAAAAGTGACATCAAATAGTTGGATGCGGGGGTCTGCCATAATGGCCTTGAGCCAGCGCTTTTCCAAGAGGGTTAGGGGTAGGGTTGGCGGATGGCATAAAGATGAGGTTAGGTCCTCATTTAAAAGGGGCCAACGCCCTTCTGTCAAGGCCGGAAGGATGGTCAGGACGCTCTCTGAAAAGGCATTTTCCTGAATGCAGCGACCAAGGTCTTCTGATGTTGTTTTTCCGGCCAAGGCCATGTTGATAATTTTAGCGACGGTCTTATAATATGTTGAATAGAGCTCACTGAAAATCACCCGGTCCACCTCCTTCCAGGTCGTAAAGACGGTACATCGCTTCTAAGTCGCTCTTAAATTTTTCCTTTGTAAGCGGGTTGGAAAAATCAAGCCTGGTGATCCGACAGATAAAGGTGCGAATCCAGGGGAGCAATTCATTGGCATCAAAAACATTTGCGGTAAAGCGGTAATGGTTAGGGTCAAGGCGGTCAACTTGACCACAACGCTTTTCCCGTTTGAGACGACGGATGATGTGGTTTTCGTCATCACCTATTCGAAGCTCGAAGGTTACCTGTTCCAGGGTCTTGCCGAGTCTTTTGCTGGATACGCCCCACATATGCCTTTCGAGCCGGGTCAGGTCAGCCCGGCGGTTGGCAAAGTTGTCGGAGACGGTCTTTTTAAGTTGAATGTTTTTCATTTTATCCAGCCGGTAAGCGTAGATCCGGTTTTTCGCTTCGTTGAAGGCCATGAGATACTGTCGGCCGTTTTGGACACTTAGGTAAATTTTTAAAGGTAAGAGACAAAGCTTTTGAAATTTGCCGGTCTCTTGTCCCGGATAATCCACGGTGACGGTTACCCTGTCGTGCATGGCTTGAAAAATTTGGGCCATGATGTCACTATCCATGGTTTGGGTGATGTAGTGGTGCTTAAAAGAGAAAAGAGGCTCATGGTCGGCCAGCCGATCCTGCAAAAACGAACCGATAACCCCGCAGGGCGCCACTTCACTAAAAAAATCAAGGGCATCCGCCAAAGGCTGAATGTCTATCAGCGGGCTTCGATGGTAGAAATTTTTGCGGCCAATTTTTTCCACTTGGATGATTTCGGCAGCGATGTAATCATTTAGCTTTTTGCGCAAGGTGGATTCATCAAAGGTCAGTCGAGAGGCTAGACGAGCATCAATGGCTTCAGTGAGGTCTGCCAAGGTCATTTTTACCCTTGGACTATAGAGAACATCAAAGATAGCAAAGTGCAGGGTAATCGTGGCATCGGTAAAACGCTTGGCCTTCCAGGCTTTGTAGAGCGGGTTTTGCTTGCTGACCCGGCTGTCTATGGCCAGGAATACGTTTTTTCCATCGGCTGTTTGATGGAACTGCATATAATCTCCCAACCAGGATTCCAAACGGCGGCGCTCGTCATCATAAGAACGGGCGCTTTTATGATCGTATTCCAGCCGGCTTTTGAGGCCGTAGACGTAAAAGGCTTGCATGTAGTCGCGGATTTTTTCAAAGTTTTTTATGCGTTCATCATAAGCCATGCTGCCGGCCTCCCTTGTTTTTCTCCCTTTATTTTACACAGTTTAGTCCGAGACCTCAAATGACCTTCTGGTCCAAAGGGAGTGCTTATATTTTAAGTCTAGGGGGCAGCTTCTCCGGTAAAGAGCCCTCCTGCCATCTGGTGAAAAGGTATAACATTCAATCAAAAAGAACTGTACCGAATGACTTGAAAGTCATTCGGTACAGTTCTTTTTGATTACAGCATTTTTGTTGACCGATAAATGCCTTGCTCCGTAACGATCATTGGCAGGCGGACATCTGTGTCCTTTTGGGGAATGGGGCTGTTTTTAATCACTTGGCAGTCATAGCCGGCGCCGATAATGGCGGTGCCCTCTGATAAACGGGGTAAGAACCTGTCGTAGAAGCCGGCTCCGTAACCGATGCGGGCGCCGGTGTCATCAAAGACCAGGCCCGGGACCAGGCAAAAATCAATATTTTCCGGTGGAACTTCCTGGATGGCTTCCGGTGCTATTTCTTCCAAGCCCATACCGGTGGTGATTAAGGGGGTGGTGGGGGTGTAAACGGAAAAGATCATATGGTAGTCTTTTTGGCAAATTGGCAATAAGACTTGTTTTCCTTCTGAAAAGGCTGTTTCAATAACGCTGCGTGTGTCCAACTCACTGCCAAAAGATAAAAATAGGGCGACAGTATCGGCGCGGAGCCATTCCGGCAAAGCACAAAGGCGTTCGGTGAAGCTTTGAGCCGCGGCTTCACGTGCTTCCGGCGATAGGGCCTGGCGCGCTTCGGTCATTTGTTTTCGCAATTCTTCTGCTGTCATAAGGCACCTCCTATGTTGGCTGCATTATAACCAATGCTGGAATGAATTGCAACCGGGGTAAAAAATATCAAAAAATAGAAAAAGACTTGCATTTTTAAGGGAGTGTGATATGATATACATATGATGTTAGCACTCGTGAAAGATGAGTGCTAACACTGTGACCGATATTTCATAAGGAGGCTATTTTATGAACATTAAACCCTTAGGCGATAAAGTCGTCATCAAACCTTTAAAAGTAGAAGAAAAGACGCAAAGCGGCATCGTTTTGCCGGGCTCTGCTCAGGAAAAACCGCATCAAGGCGAAGTCATTGCTGTGGGCAGCGGTGTGCTGAACGATAAAGGCGAACGCGTTGCCTTGGAAGTCAAACCGGGCGACAAGGTTGTCTATGGAAAATTCGGCGGGACAGAAGTCAAGCTGGATGATGAAGAAGTGGTTATTATTGCTGAAAAAGATATTTTGGTCGTGCTCGGCTAAGGTATTTTTGTCATATACTGTTGTATTTTTAGGAGGTTAATGATAGATGGCAAAAGAAATTCGTTTTGGCGCTGAAGCGCGTGCGGCTCTTGAAAAGGGCGTTAACGCCGTTGCTGATGCAGTAAGTGTTACCCTTGGGCCTAAAGGGCGTAATGTTGTCCTGTCTAAACCCTATGGTGCACCACTCATTACCAATGATGGTGTTTCCATCGCTCGTGAAATCGAGTTGGAAGATCCCTTTGAAAATATGGGGGCTCAGCTCTTAAAAGAAGTGTCCATTAAAACCAACGATGTGGCCGGTGACGGGACCACCACTGCTACTGTTTTGGCACAGGCAATGGTTCGTGAAGGCCTGAAAAACATCGCTGCCGGGGCAAATCCGATTATCTTGCGCAAGGGCATGATGGCCGCTGCTGAGAAAGCAGTTGAAAGCATTGAAAAAATCTCCAGCCCCATTAAAAATAAAGAGGCAATTGCACAAGTGGCCGCTATTTCTTCCGGGGATGAAGAAACCGGTAAATTAATCGCGGATGCCATGGAAGTTGTTGGCAATGATGGGGTTATCACGGTAGAAGATTCGCAAACCTTCGGCACATCTTTGGATGTGGTTGAAGGGATGCAGTTTGATCGTGGCTACATTTCACCGTATATGGTTTCCGATACGGAGAAAATGGTGGCAACCTTAGAAGAACCCTACGTTTTGATCACAGATAAGAAAATCGGTAATGTTCAAGAAATTTTGCCGGTTTTAGAACAAGTGGTGAAAACCGGTAAGGCCCTGCTCTTGATTGCGGAAGATGTGGAAGGCGAAGCCCTGACCACGATGATTCTCAACAAATTGCGCGGCACCTTTAATTGTGTTGCCGTCAAAGCACCGGGCTTCGGCGATCGCCGTAAAGAAATGCTGGCCGATATTGCTGCCCTGACCGGCGCAACGGTTGTGACAGAAGAACTGGGCTATAAGCTGGAAGACGCTACAGTCGATATGCTCGGCTCTGCTCGCCAGATTACCGTTACCAAAGACAACACCACTATTGTTGAAGGCAAGGGGGCTAAAGAAGCCATTGATGCTCGAGTGGCCCAAATTCGCGTTCAACTGGAAGAAACCACTTCTGAATTTGACCGTGAAAAATTGCAGGAACGCTTGGCCAAGTTGGCTGGCGGTGTTGCTGTTATTCAGGTCGGTGCGGCTACGGAAACTGAACTGGCTGAGAAGAAGTTGCGGATTGAAGATGCCTTGTCGGCTACCCGCGCAGCCGTTGAAGAAGGGATTGTGGCCGGTGGCGGGACAGCCTTTATTTCCGCAATGGCTGCTTTGGATGAGCTGAAGCTGGAAGAGCCGGATGCTGTTACCGGTGTGGCCTTGATTAAGAACGCTCTGGAAGCGCCGGTGCGTCAGATTGCTGAAAACGCAGGTATGGAAGGCTCTGTCGTTGTAGCGGCTGTTAAGGCGAAAGAACAGGGCGTGGGCTACAATGCGCTGATGGACCGTTATGAAGACATGATTGCTGCCGGGATTATTGACCCGGCCAAGGTGACACGCAGTGCGTTGCAAAATGCCGTCTCCATTGCGTCCATGATCTTGACCACTGAAAGTCTGGTGGCTGATACGAAGACAGAAGACCCGATGGCTGCTGCCGGTGCAGGTGCGCCGGGCATGGGCATGATGTAAAGGATATACGGTTAATACAAAACGGATGTGGGCATGGTTCCACATCCGTTTTTTTTATTGAGCGAGAAGGCCTGTGCTTGAGCCTGGCCGGACATTCCAGTATAATAGCAAGAGGCCGGAGTGACCGGCGCGGCAAAGTGAAGGAGGCTGCCTATGTGCGGAATTGTCGGCTATATGCCGGGAGTAAGGGAAATTGACCATCAGACTGTTATCGGTGAAATGTGCGATGCCATGGTGCATCGTGGCCCGGACAGTGATGGAACGTTTATATCCGATAAAATGGTATTGGGCTTTCGGCGGTTGAGCATTATTGATTTGAGAGATGAGGCGGACCAGCCTCTTTTTAATAAAGATAAATCGCTGGCTTTGATTTTTAACGGCGAAATTTACAATTATAAAGCCTTGCGGTCAGAACTGGTGGACTTGGGCTATGAATTTATTTCCGAAACGGACAGCGAAGTCTTGGTTCACGGCTATGACGCTTGGGGCGACGGTGTTCTGCAAAAGGTGCGCGGCATGTTTGCCTTTGCCATTTGGGATGCCCGCAAAGAGGAACTTTTTCTGGCACGCGATTTCTTTGGCATCAAGCCCTTGTATTACGGTGCACCCTCCGATGATGGCAGCTTCTTTTTTGGATCGGAAATCAAGTGCTTTCTCAAGCATCCGGCCTTCCAAAAAGAGGTGAACGCCAAGGCCTTGCGTCCCTACCTGACTTTTCAATATCCGGCAACGGAGGAGACCTTTTTCAAGGGGATTTATAAACTGACACCCGGGACCTGGATGAAGGTCAAGGACGGTTCTGTCATAGCGCGAGGGCGGTATTGGGATTTCAACTATCGGGCAGCAGACTTAAGCGATGATGAGGCGGTTTCTGCCATCGGCGAGACGCTCCGGGAGAGCGTCCGAGCCCATCAAATGGCGGATGTTAAAGTGGGGGCCTTTCTTTCCGGGGGCATTGATTCCAGCTTTATCACAGCCCTGTTTCGCCCGGAAGAAACCTTTTCCGTGGGCTTTAAAGACTATGATGGCGTTTTTAATGAGACGAACCTGGGGGCTCGATTATCAGAGCTTCTGGGCTTTACCCACCATAAACGCTTAATTGACGCGGATGACTTTTTCGGCGCCTTGCCGGTCATCCAATACCATATGGATGAGCCGCAATCGAACTTATCTTCGGTGCCCTTGTATTTCTTGGCCCAACTGGCCTCAGAACATGTCAAGGTTGTGCTTTCCGGGGAAGGGGCTGATGAACTCTTCGGTGGCTATGACAGCTATATGGACACGCCACACCTGGCCTTGTATAAGCGGTTGCCGGCTTTTGTGCGGCGCGGCTTGTACCGGACAGTGGGGAAAAGCTTCCCCCATTCCCGCCTTGGCGACTTGGCGGTGCGGGGGGGTCAGCCGCTGCGCGAAAGCTTTGTTGGACAAGCTAAAATTTTCCCGGATGATGAAGCCCTGGCCTTGTTAAAACCGGCCTATCGAAGCGGCCCATCAGCGGTTGAGCTCTTGGCGCCGTATTATGACAGCCTGAGTGGCCGGGATGAGTTGACCTGTAAGCAAGTGATTGATATTCGCACCTGGCTGCCTGGGGATATTTTGCTCAAGGCGGATAAGATGAGCTCGGCTCACTCGCTGGAGCTGCGGGTCCCCTTCTTGGACAAAGAAGTGATGCGCCTGGCGAGCCGGTTGAAACCGGACCAACGGGTCAAGGATGGTGTGGCGAAGATCTCCCTTAGGAAGGCGGCTTTGGCCGAATTACCGGAAGAATGGGCGAAGCGACCAAAGGTGGGTTTCCCGGTACCCCTGAGAGATTGGCTGCACCAGGAAAAATATTATCTGGCGGTTAAAGAAATCTTTAGCCGACCCTATGTCAGCACTTTTTTTGATCAGGAGAAGCTCTTGGGCTACCTGCAAGAGCATTATGAAGGAAAGGCCTTACGCCAACGCTACATTTACACAGTGCTCTGCTTCCTCATTTGGTATGACGAATATTTTGTGAAACGATAAGATGACAATCGAGGCGGACCTGCCTCGATTTTTTTAGTGGCAGCATGTGTCGGTGGCGGCAAATATGCTGTATATGGTGTATAATAAGTGAATATGAAGACAGAAAACCATCAAAATTATTACGCTTACCTGGTTGAGTGTGCGGACGGCACCCTGTATGCCGGCTACACTGTGGACTTAGCACACCGCTTGGCGACCCACAATGCCGGTAAAGGGAGCAAGTACACAGCGGCGCGGTTGCCGGTTCGTCTGGTCTACTGGGAGGCGTTTGAAACCAAGAATGAAGCCATGGCGCGGGAATATCGTTTAAAACGGCTCACCCGCCGTCAAAAATTGGCCTTGATTGCTTCCGGAAAGACAGGTGAATCATGAGTATATTTTATATTGTTGACGGCAACAGCATTGCCAATAGGGCTTTTTATGGGGTTCCCCCCTTGACCACCAAGGAGGGCGTTGCCACCAATGCCGTCTATGGGTTTATTAATATGCTGAAAAAACTGATTGCGGATGCGGAGGACCCCTATTTGGCGGTGGCCTTCGATGAGCGAGGCAAGGTGTTTCGCCACGCCCAGTATGAGGCCTATAAAGCCAACCGAAAAGGCATGCCGGAGGATCTGGCGGCACAAATGCCCTTGATCAAAGAGGCCTTAAGCTTGATGAAGGTTCCGATTTTGAGCTTGGCAGGCTATGAAGGAGACGATATCCTGGGGACCTTGGCGCCGAAGGCGAAGGCCGGCGGTTTTGATGTGGCCCTGGTCAGTGGTGACAGGGACACCTTTCAGTTGATTGATGAGCAAGTCAAGGTGATTTATCCGCGGCGCGGTTTGTCTGAGACGGAGACCGTTGATTTGGCCTTCTTGCGCGACCAGTATGATTTAACGCCGGCCCAAGTGGTTGACTTAAAAGGGCTTATGGGGGATGCTTCGGATAATATTCCGGGCATTCCCGGTGTCGGCATTAAAACGGCGAAGAAGTTTTTGCAAGAGTATGGTTCCATGGAAAATTTGTACGCTCACTTATCGGACTTCGAGGGCAAAAAAATGGGCGAGAAGCTGGTCACCCATAAAGACCAGGCCTTTATGAGCCGTGAACTGGCGACCATTCACCGGGATGTGCCGATTGATTTGCCCGACTTGGAAGCCTTTCGCCTCCAGGAACCGGATACAGATGGCCTGCGGGCCTTTTATGCGCGTCTGGAATTGCGGCAATTGCTGGACCGGCTGGATGCAGACCAGGAACCGGAAAAGCCGCCGGAAGGCAAGACCCTTTCCGACTTGGCAGAGATGGAGCGGCTGATCAAGGGCTTGGCGCCGGGGGACTGGACTGTCATTTTCAGCCTGGATGCTGGGGAAAAAGAGCTGACGGACATCGCCTTGCGGATTGCCGGAGAGAATTACCACCTCATTTGTGGGGAAGACGGAAAGCGCATTCTTGAAGCCATGGCGCCCCTGCTGTCCGCCGAAGAGACCCGCGTCATCACCGATGATGCGAAGGCCTATTACAAGGCCTTGCGACTGGCCGGGATTCGGGCCGACCATGTTACCTGGGATGCCGTCTTGTCGCACTACCTCTTGGATGCCGAAGCCGGAGACCACAGCTTGGATGGGCAATTGAAAAAACGCTACCGAACCATTTTTTCAGCGGACGCTTCAGAAGCTTATTTTGCTCGACTTGAGGGGCTGGAAAAGATGCATGAACCGGTGCTCTCTGAGCTTGCAGACGCAGGTATGATCCAACTGTACCGCGCTGTTGAATTGCCCCTGGCAAGCGTTTTGGTGGACATGGAATGCACCGGTATCCGGTTGAACATTTCCTATTTGGAAGACATGGAAAGTGAATTTGCCGCCCGCATTGAAAAATTGATGGCCCAGATATTTGACTTGGCCGGCGAACCCTTTAACGTCAATTCACCGAAACAGTTGGGCCAGGTTTTGTTTGAACGGTTGGGGTTACCGGTTTTGAAGAAGACCAAGACGGGCCCCTCCACCAATGCTGAAGTGCTGGACCAGCTGCGGACGGAACACGCCATTATTCCCTTGATTTTAGAATACCGCCAATTGAGTAAGCTGAAGAGCACCTATATTGACGGTCTTTTGGCCTTGGCCGATGATCAGGGCAAGGTGTACACCCACTTCAATCAAACACTGACATCCACTGGGCGTCTCTCTTCCAGTGAACCAAACCTGCAAAATATTCCGGTGCGGACAGAAGAAGGGCGGCGCATCCGGCAGGCCTTTGTTCCATCACAAGAGGGCCAAGTCTTGATTTCTGCAGACTATTCACAAATTGAATTGCGTATTTTGGCCGCTATGACCCTGGATGGCAATTTGGTAAACAGCTTTCGAGAAAAAGAAGACATTCACCGACGAACCGCTTCAGAAGTCTTTCATGTGCCCATTGACCAGGTGACGCGTTTACAGCGGTATGCGGCCAAGGCGGTGAATTTCGGCATCATCTACGGTCAGACCGATTTCGGCCTGGCCAAGGAGTTGGGCATCAGCCGGAAGGCAGCGCAAGAGTACATTGATAAATACTTTGAACGCTACCCACAGGTACAGGCCTGGATTGACGAAACCATTGCTGGTGCGCGGGAAAAAGGTTATGTATCAACGGTTTTAGGCCGGCGGCGTTACATCCGGGACATTCACAGCAAGAACCAGCACCAGCGGCATTTTGCCGAGCGCACCGCTGTCAATGCGCCAATTCAAGGCAGCGCGGCAGATGTGATTAAGCTTGCCATGCTGGATGTAAACCGGCGGTTGGCGGAAGAGGGCTTCAGCGCTAAGATGCTGCTGCAAGTTCACGATGAATTGATCTTTGAAGCCCCGCCCGAGGAGGCGGCCTTACTGATTCAAACCGTTCACCAAGCCATGGAAGAGGTCATTGAATTGCCGGTGCCCTTGCAGGTGGAAGTGAAAGTCGGCTTTAATTGGGAAGAAATGGAAAAGGTTTGATTTTAGGAGGTGGACGATGCCTGAATTACCGGAAGTGGAAACGGTGCGTCGCGGCCTTGCTTCCAGCTTAACAGGTGCCGTCATTACGGCTGTCGAGGTCAATCTGCCCAAGCAGGTCAGGCGGCCGCGAGGAGATGCCCAGGCCTTTGCCGAGGGCCTTACCGGCCGGCGCATCCTTGCCATTGACAGACGGGGCAAATACCTTATCTTTTCGTTTACAGAAGGCTGTTGGTTGCTGGCGCACCTTGGCATGAGCGGTCGCCTCTTGGTAAAAGACGGCTCAGCAGAAGTAGCTCCGCACACGCATATTGTCCTCCGCTTTGACAAGGGGCTGGCCTTGCACTATCAGGACGTCCGCCAGTTCGGCGGCATGGCCTTCTGGACGACCGACCCCTTTCAAGCGGCCCCCTTGGTCCACCTGGGCCCGGAGCCCTTGAGCGAGGCCTTTAGCGCGGCCTGGCTTTACAAAAAAAGCCGGGGACGAAAAATTGCGGTGAAAAGCTTTATTTTGAATCAAAAAATTTTAGCCGGCGTTGGTAATATTTATGCGGACGAAGCCCTTTTTCGTGCCGGGATTCGCCCGCGGAAGGCGGCCGGTCGGCTTAGCCGCGCAGACTGCGTCCGGTTGCAAAAGGCCATACAGGCGGTCTTGGAAGAAGGCATTGCCGCCGGCGGCAGTTCTATCCGCGATTATGTTGCAGCTGACGGGCATACAGGCAGCTTTCAGAGGGCCCATGCGGTATATGGCCGAAAGGGAGCCCCTTGCCCACGCTGTGGACGACCGCTTAAGGGGGTCCTTGTGGGCGGTCGCTCCAGCGTTTATTGTCCCCACTGTCAGTCATCATAGGAGGTCTTATGGCGAAATACATCGGCATTACCGGCGGCATCGGCTCGGGAAAATCAGCTGTGGGGGATTATTTGCTCAGCTTGGGCTATCCTGTCATCGATACAGATGTTATTTCTCGGGAAGTGGTGCAGCCGGGCAGCGATACCCTGGCTTTACTGACCAACACCTTCGGGCAGGATATCTTGTTGGCAGACGGCAGCTTGAACAGGCCGGAAATGGCCCGGCGCGTTTTTACCGATGTGCAGAAGCGCAAGCAGTTGAATGCGATTATGCACCCGTCCATTCATCGCCTGGTCAAAGAACGCATGGCAGAGGTGGCCCACCGGCCCCTGGTTTTTCTGATGGTGCCCCTGCTGTATGAAACCGGTTTTCAGCGTTTCTGTAATGAGGTATGGCTGGTTCAGACCAGTCGACAAAAGCAGGTTGAACGTTTGACTGCGCGGGACCAGATTGATGAAGCCTTTGCGCTCAAAAAAATAGAGGCTCAAATGAGCGATGCAGACCGCCTGGCCTATGGCCCGAAACCGATTGACAATAACGGAACGCTGGCAGCGCTTTACCGGCAAGTTGATGAGCTGTTGGCGGCGGAGAAGCCCTATGACAAATCCTGAACAAACGGAAGCGGTTAAGCTGTGGACACCGCCATTTATTGGCATTTTGCTCATCAATCTAATGCTTTTCTTGAGCTTTCAAGTACTGACCCCCACCTTGCCGGTTTACGCCAAAGCCATTGGTGCCGGAGACCGCAGCATTGGTCTGCTGATTGGCCTGATTTGCATTGCCTCCATTGTCACCCGCTTTTTAGCAGGGCTGCTCTTGGACACCTTTGGACGTAAAAGCATTTTTATTATCGGGATGGTGGCCCTGGGCGTCTTGACCTTTGGCATCGGCTTTATTTCGACGGTAGGGCTCCTGCTGGTGGTGCGGATGCTGCAAGGCTTTGCTTGGGGCATTGCCAGTACCTCTTCAAGCACCATGGCAGCCGACATCATTCCACGGCCACGCCTTGGCGAGGGCATGGGGTATTATGGCCTATCGACGGCTCTGGCCTTGGCCGTAGCGCCGGCCGTGGGCCTGTACTTGCTGGATTATGTCTCCTTTCATGCAGTGAGCAACCTGGCCACGGCCCTCTTGGCGCTGGCCATTGCAGGGATGGTCCTGTTTTCAGAACCGCCTTACGAGGTTGCCAAGCACGATGAAACGGCCGGTCGCCTCCACCGATTCTATGAAAAAAATGCCGTCAAACCGGCCATGATGATGTTTTTCTTAACCGCCGTAATGGGGGCCAATTCAAGTTTTATTGCTGTTTTTGCCTATGAACGCGGCGTGGCTAATATCGGTGCTTATTTTATTGTCTATGCCCTTGCCATGATTCTTTCCCGGCCGTTTATCGGCAAGTTGATTGACCGCTACGGCCTGTCCGTGGCTGTTTTTCCGGCCCTGGCGGCCTTGGCGGCATCGCTGGTCTTGACGGCTTTTGCCCATACCCTAATGATGTATTGCCTGGCCGGCATGCTCTTTGGCGCCGGCTTTGCCACAGGTCAAACGGCTTTTCAAAGCCTGGCGGTTACCCGGGCTGCGCGCGGTCGCATCGGCGCCGCCAACGGGACTTTTTTTGTCGGCTTTGACGGCGGCATGGCCGTTGGATCGGTTGTGGCCGGTTTTGCTGCAGCGGCCTGGGGCTACCAAGTCATGTATTTGTGCCTGCTGATTTTTGTCTGTCTGGCCATGGTCACCTATGCTCGGCTGGGAAAAGAATCGGCACCTTTATACTGAAAGGCTTGCGCAATAATAGCGGGTATGCTATACTACTTGAGGTAAAAAAACACACGGTCTTCATTACCTGCTTCCGGAGAGAAAGATGAGGCAGGACATGAGAGGATCGGAGGAAAATCCAGAAAGGAGGTGCCCAAATGTCCGTCGTTTCTATGAAACAACTTTTAGAAGCCGGTGTGCATTTTGGACATCAAACACGGCGCTGGAACCCTAAAATGGCGCCTTATATCTTTGCAGAACGCAATGGGATCTACATCATTGATCTGCAGAAAACAGTTCGCCTCATGAAAGATGCCTTTGACTTTGTCAAAGAAACTGTTGAGGAAAACAAACCCATTCTTTTCGTTGGTACGAAAAAACAAGCTCAAGAATCCATTCGTGACGAAGCCATTCGCGCAGGCGAATATTACGTCAACGAACGTTGGTTGGGCGGTATGTTGACCAACTACAAAACCATCAAAACGCGTATCAAACGTCTTTTCGAACTGGAAAAGATGGAAGAAGAAGGTACGCTCGAACTGTTGACCAAAAAAGAAAAATCTTTGCTTTTGGCTGAAAAAGAGAAGCTTGAACGCTACCTTGGCGGCATCAAAAATATGCCGGAACTGCCGGGAGCCATCTTCGTCATTGATCCGCGCAAAGAAAAAATTGCTGTGCATGAAGCGCGTAAGCTTGGTATTCCCGTAATCGCTGTAGTTGACACCAACTGCGATCCGGATGAAATTGACTATGTCATTCCGGGCAATGATGACGCGATTCGCGCAGTCAAATTATTGACTTCCGTTATTGCCGATGCCGTTGTTGAAGCCAAACAGGGCTTTGATGAAGACGTGGCTGAGGAAGCAACTGAAGCTGAATAGACGTCATAAAGGTAACCTGTTGGCATGGCCGGCGGTTACCTTTTTTAAAGACCGTTGTTGACAACTAAGGAGGTATCTCTGTGGCAAATATTACCGCTTCTATGGTAAAAGAACTTCGTGAACAAACCGGCTCCGGCATGATGGACTGCAAAAAAGCCTTGCAGGAAACAGACGGAGATATGGACAAAGCTGTTGATTTATTGCGTGAAAAAGGCATGGCCGATTCGGCGAAAAAAGCCGGTCGTATCGCCGCTGAAGGGGTCATTGCTTCCTACCTGCACATGGGTGGCCGGATTGGTGTTATGGTTGAAATCAACTGTGAAACCGATTTTGTGGCAAAGACCGATGCCTTTAAAGAATTTGCCCAAAACATCGCCATGCATATTGCAGCGGCCAACCCGTCTTACCTGACCGCTGAAGAAGTGCCGGAAGAAGAATTAAACCACGAACGTGAAGTATTGAAGGCACAAGCTTTAAATGAAAACAAACCGGAGCACATTGTTGAAAAAATGGTGGAAGGCCGTCTGAAAAAGTACTACGCCGAAAACTGCCTGATGCAACAAGCCTACATTCGCTCCGAAACTGACGAAACCATCGAGGATATTGTCAAATCCGCTATTGCTGAATTTGGTGAAAATATTAAAATTCGCCGGTTTACGCGTTACGAAATGGGCGAAGGCTTGGAAAAACGTTCGGAAGACTTTGCCGCTGAAGTGGCTGCACAAGTCAACCAAGGTTAACGGCCGAAAGGATCCATTTCTTATGAAATGGATCCTTTTTTTCGTAGATAGGAGGTTTGTATGGAAACACCTAAGTATAAACGTGTCATTATCAAACTCTCTGGTGAAGCATTGGCAGGCGATCAGGGCTTCGGTCTTGAAAACAGCGTATTGGATTCCTTGGCGGAACAGATTGGCGACATCATCGCCATGGGGGTTGAGGTCGCCGTCGTTGTCGGTGGAGGCAACATTTGGCGCGGTGTAGCCGGGGCCAAGCGCGGTATCGATCGCGCCACTGCCGATTACATGGGCATGTTGGCAACGGTGATCAATGCCTTGGCCTTACAGGATGTGCTGGAAAACCACAACATTGATACGCGGGTGCAAACGGCGATTGAAATGCGGCAAGTGGCGGAACTGTATATAAAACGCCGGGCCATTCGTCATCTTGAAAAAGGCCGCGTGGTTATCTTTGGCGCCGGCACCGGGAATCCGTTTTTTTCAACGGATACCACCGCTGCCTTGCGGGCGGCTGAAATTGAAGCCGAGGTTATTCTTATGGCCAAGAAAGTTGACGGCGTTTACGATTGTGATCCGCAGACGCATTCCGATGCAAAAAAATTTGATAAACTGTCCTATATTGACGTCTTAAATCGTGGGCTGAAAGTGATGGACAGCACGGCAACCTCTTTGTGCATGGACAACGATATCCCCATTATCGTATTTAATATGATGGAACGCGGTAATATGAAGCGCGCGCTGATGGGCGAAACCATCGGCACCTATGTAGGGAGTGAACAAGATGATTAACGATATTTTAAAAGACACAGAAAACCGTATGAACTTGTCCATTGAATCCTTGCGGACAGAATTAAGCCGCATCCGAACCGGCAAAGCCAATATCTCTTTATTGGATGGCATTACCGTGCCGTATTACGGTACCCCGACGCCCCTTAATCAAGTGGCCAATATCAGCGCCCCGGAACCACGTCTTTTGACGGTCCAACCTTGGGATAAAGCCATTATCGGGGAAATTGAAAAGGCCCTTCAAGCCTCCGACTTGGGCATTACGCCCAATAATGACGGGACCGTCATCCGCCTGCCCCTGCCTCAGTTGACCCAGGAAGTGCGTGAAGATTTGGCAAAACAGGCTCGGAAACGTGGCGAAGATGCCAAGGTCAGCGTGCGTAATATTCGCCGCGATGCCAACGACCAAATTAAAAAACTGGAAAAGGCGAAAGAAATTCCAGAGGATGATTCTAAATCAGGCCAAGATGATGTGCAAAAATTGACCGATGACGCCATTAAGCAAGTGGATAGCGTGGTGGCGGAAAAAGAAAAAGAAGTACTGGAGTTTTAATCAGTTGTTTGTTTTCTAAGCAGAGCCCTTTCTACCGGAGATTCGGTAGGAAGGGCTTTTTGTTTGGGCGCAATGATGGGCGGCAATATGCGCCTGCAGCCACTTCAGGTGAATCTGTAACCATCTCTGCACCCCTAAGCCTGTTCACTCGCCCGCGCTTATGATAAAATGATACCATGACAATAACATGAAACATTGAAAAGAGTCGGGGTGAACGAATGAGTCAATCTGAGTCAATCAATCAACGGATTAGCCAATTGAAAAAAGGCAATATACCGAGGCATATAGGTATTATCATGGACGGTAACGGGCGTTGGGCGACCATGCGAGGTTTGGTGCGGTTAAAGGGGCACCGGGCCGGGGTAGAAGCCATGGACGCCATTTTAGAAACGGTGATTGCTTTAGGCGTCGAGTATTTGACCGTCTATGCTTTTTCCACGGAAAACTGGAAGCGACCGACCAGTGAGGTCAACGGCTTGATGGCGCTTTTAGTGGAATATTTGGATCGCAAGTGTGATAAACTGATGCGCAATGACGTGCGCCTGATGGCCATTGGCGACAAAGCCGGCTTACCGGACAAGGTGCAGGCCAGCTTGCAGCGTGTGGAAGAAAAAACGAAAAATAATGCCACGCTGCACTTTAACATTGCCCTGAATTACGGTGGACGGCAGGAGCTGGTGCGAGCTGCCCGCTTGTTGGCGCAAGAAGTGGCGGCCGGTGACCGCTCGCCTGAAACGATTAATGAGGCGGCCATTGCTGAAAAATTATACACGGCGGGCCAACCGGATCCGGATTTTATTATTCGGTCCTCCGGGGAATTTCGCATTTCAAATTTCATGCTCTGGCAAATGGCCTATGCGGAACTTTGGCTGACAGATGTTCTGTGGCCGGATTTTTCGCCTGCTGACCTGCTGGAGGCAATCGGTGATTTCCAAGGGCGCGACCGACGCTTCGGGGGCATCGCCATGAAAGGAAAGATATGAGACAACGAATCATCACCGGAGCGGTGGGCATCCCTGTTATCCTGCTCTGCTTGTTTACCGTGCGTCCCTTGATGCTGCTTTTGGTGGTGGCGCTAACGGCGGGGGCCTTGTTTGAATTGGCGCGGATGTATGCGCCGAAACGGCCGCTGGCCTTTTTGTGGTTGCCTGCCTGTGGAGCAGTCGGCTTTTTTGTGACCTATTTGCTGCAGGTTCCTGATTGGCAGGGCATCGTTTTGGCCTTTTACCTGACTGTTTTGCTGGCGCTTGGTGTGTTTGCCTACCCGCACTTGCCCATCGGTGATTTGGGATTTTTGCTTTTGATGCTGATTTACGGGGCGTGGACGCTAATGCATGCCCTGGTCTTATATGACGCACCCCATGGCAGCTGGCTGCTGCTCATGGCCTTTTTGACGGTTTGGTTTTCAGACAGTGGCGCCTATTTTGTAGGGCGCGCCTTTGGGAGGCATAAATTGGCAGCCCAGCTTTCGCCGAATAAAACGGTGGAAGGGGCTGTAGGCGGTATTGTTTTGGCTGTTCTGGCCCTGCTCATCGCCAATGTCTTTATTAAAGCCCTGCCCGGTCCGGCGGCGACGGTTCTTTTTGCCGTTGCAATTGCCGTGGTGGGCATTTTAGGAGACCTATTTGAAAGTTTACTCAAGCGGACTTTCGGGGTAAAAGATTCCGGTAATATTTTGCCGGGCCATGGCGGCATCTTGGATCGCTTTGACAGTCTGATGCTGGTTTTGCCTGTGGTCAGCTATCTGTTGCCTTTTTTGGCGACCTTATAAGTTTTGAGAAAGGATCGATATGAAAGAAATAGCGGTATTGGGAGCCACCGGCTCCATCGGTCGACAAACGCTTCAAGTGGTGGAAGAACATCCATCACTTTTTTCTATCAGTGTATTAGCAGGGCATAGGAATGCAAACCTGCTTCGCAAACAAGCGCTGAAATTTCGCCCGAAAGCGGTTTTCATCACGGCGCCTGAAACCTATCGGGAATTGGCGCCGGAACTCAAGCAGGCGGGGATGGCTGTTTTTTCAGATTGGCAGGACTTGCAAGAGGCCTTGTCGACCGTTGACCTTGTTTTGGGGGCCATATCCGGGGCGGCCGGTATTCATCCGACCCTGCTTGCCTTGGAAATGGGAAAAACGGTGGCCTTGGCCAATAAAGAAACACTGGTTGCCGCCGGAGACTTGGTGGCCGATGCTTTGCAACGTTACGGTGGACGCATCATTCCGGTAGACAGCGAGCATTCGGCCATCTTTCAATGTTTGGAAGCCAACGGCAAGCCGGCGCGGATTCTCCTGACGGCATCAGGAGGCCCCTTCCGCCATTGGCCGCGGGAACGACTGGCTGAGGTTGGCCCGGAAGATGCCTTGAGCCACCCGACCTGGCATATGGGGCGGAAAATAACCATTGATTCGGCAACCCTGATGAACAAAGGGCTGGAAGTCATTGAGGCGGTTCGCCTTTTTGGGCTGCCGGCGGATGCGGTCCAGGTATTGGTCCATGAAGAAAGCGTTGTTCACTCTATGGTGCAATGGACAGACGGGACCATTATGGCGCAACTGGGCACGGCAGACATGCGTTTGCCCATTCAATATGCCCTCAGCTGGCCAGACCGTCTGGTCAACAGTTTTCCAACCCTTGATTTAGCAAAAATCGGGACCCTGCATTTTGCTGAACCGCGCTGGGCAGACTTCCCGGCCTTAAAATTAGCCTACCGGGCCATTGAGCAAGGAGGCATTATGCCGGCGGTCCTGAATGCAGCCAATGAAGTGGCTGTGGCCCAATTCTTAGATAAAAAACTTGGATTTTTGGCCATTGCTGATGTGGCGGCTGAAACCATGGCTGCTTTTAAGGCGGATGCCGTTGAAAGTTTGGCGCATTTGTCTGAAGTTGACCAAGCGGCGCGGGCCAAGGCCCAGGAACTTTGCCGGCAGGCGGGTGATCGGCTGTGATGTCCTTTGTGATTGCTGTTTTGCTGCTGGGATTTTTGGTTTTTGTCCACGAACTGGGCCACTTTATGATTGCAAAGATTTCCGGAATGAACGTGGAAACCTTCAGCATTGGCATGGGGCCGGCCATTACAACCTTCACCAAAGGTGGAACCGACTACGTCATTGCTGCTATTCCAGCCGGCGGTTATGTCAGCGTTACCGGCGCCAGTGGGGATTTAGAAGAAGAGAGCCCTTTGCCGGCTGATGACCCGCGGCGTTATCCGAACCGACCAATTTTACACCGGGCCTTTTTTGCAGCCGCCGGTCCCTTGATGAACTTGCTGGTGGCCGTCTTGATTTTTATGATTGTCTTCATGTCGGTCGGCGTTGAAGTGCCGAAAATGGAAATGGATACAGTGATTTCACAAGTGAGTGACAAGAGTCCGGCAGCTCATGCGGGGCTGCAGGCAGGCGATAAAATCACTGCGGTTAACGGAAAAGCTGTCAACAGTTGGGCCGCCTTGCAAAAAGCCATCGCCGATGAAAAAGGGGCTCAGCTGACGGTAAGTGTGTCACGCAAGGGTGAGGTGCACGATTTGCCGCTTCTGCCCAAATGGAGTGCAGGCGAAAAGCGGTATTTGATTGGCATTTCCCATGAAACGGTTTATGAACAACGCCGGTTGGATTTTTCGGAGGCAGCGACGGCCAGTGTCAAGATGACCAAGCAGATGTCCATGATCATCTTTGATGCGGTGGGGAATTTGGTCACCGGCAAAACGTCTGTCAGCGATAAGGAAGAAGGCCTGGCCGGGCCGGTGGGCATTGTTAAAGCCATTGATGAATCAACGCAGCATGGGGCAGTCAATGTCCTGATGCTGACGGCAGCCCTATCTGTCAATTTGGGCTTATTGAACCTGTTGCCCATTCCTGCCCTGGACGGGAGCCGCTTGCTCTTTTTGTTATTGGAAGCGGTGCGCGGTCGGCCGGTCAGCGCAGAAAAAGAAGGCCTGGTAAATTTGGTTGGCTTTGCCTTTTTAATGGGGCTTATGATCTATGTAACCTTTAACGATATATCACGATTGGTGTGAGGTTAGTATGCGACATAAAACGCGATCTTTTACAGTGCGAGACTTAGGGGTGGGCGGTGACCATCCGGTATTTATTCAGTCCATGACCAACACAGATACCCACGACAGCGCCGCAACGCTGGCACAGATTCATGCGCTGGCCGCAGCCGGTGCCCGGTTGGTTCGGGTGGCGGTGCCGGATAAGGCGGCCTTGTCGGCCTTGGAAACGATTGTAAACAAGAGTCCGGTGCCCATTGTGGCGGACATTCATTTTGACCATCGCTTGGCCTTGGCGGCCGTGGCCTGTGGGGTTGATGGCGTCCGGATTAATCCCGGTAACATTGGCGGTCATGACCGGTTTTTACAGGTAATCGAGGCCTGCCGCAAGGCGGAGACCCCGATGCGCATCGGGGTGAATTCCGGCTCGGTTGAACGGGACTTGCTTAAAAAATACGGCGGCCCGACACCAGAAGCCATGGTGGAAAGTTTGGTCAACCATGTGCGGGTCTGTGAGGCAGCTGATTTTCATTTGCTGGTCTTGTCGGTGAAGGCGTCCGGCGTTCAGGAAATGGTAGCGGCCAACCGGTTGGCGGCAGCCCAGCTGGATTATCCGCTGCACCTGGGTGTAACAGAAGCCGGCGGCGTGCGCACAGGCACGATAAAATCTGCTGTGGGCATCGGCGCCTTATTGTTGGACGGGATTGGGGATACCCTGCGTGTCTCCTTAAGCGGCGATCCGCTCAATGAAATTCCGGTGGCTCATGACATTTTAAAAGCCTGCGGGCTTATTGATTCAGGCGTTAACATCATAGCCTGTCCGACTTGTGGCCGCACCCAAATTGACTTGCTGCCGCTCCTGGAAGCGGTGGAGGAGTTGACCCGAGACATCAAGAAACCGCTTAAAATTGCCGTTATGGGCTGTGCGGTGAACGGCCCGGGTGAAGCGCGAGAAGCAGATATTGGCATTGCCGGCGGAAAAGGCAGGGGCCTTGTTTTTCGCAAAGGCGAAATTGTCGCCAGCGTGTCTGAAGAGGCCCTACTGGAGACCTTTGAACAACATTTACAAGAACTCTTACTGGAGGAAACAAAACTATGAGAATGACGACAGCGTTAATCCCCACCTTGCGTGACATCCCTGCTGATGCAGCAATTCCCAGTCATCAATTGCTGTTGAAAGCCGGCTATATTTTACGAACTGCAGCGGGCTTGTACAATTACTTGCCCTTAGGCCACCGGGTTTTGGCAAAAGTGGAAGCCATTGTCCGTGAAGAAATGGACCGTTTCGGTGGGCAAGAGGTCCTGATGCCGATTTTGCAGCCGGCTGAATTGTGGGAAGAGAGCGGCCGCTGGGAGGTCTACGGCGAGGAATTGATGCGCATTCGGGACCGACACGAGCGCCAATTCTGCCTTGGTCCAACCCACGAAGAAGTCATTACCGACTTGGTGCGCCAAACCATCGGCTCTTATAAAGCCCTGCCCCTGCGCTTGTATCAAATTCAAAATAAATATCGCGATGAACGTCGGCCACGGTTTGGCCTGATGCGGGGTCGCGAATTTGTCATGAAAGACTTGTATTCCTTTGACTTGGATGAAGCCGGACTGGACCAGGCTTATGAGGATATGTATAAGGCCTACACCGCCGTCTTCAGCAGGTGTGGACTGACCTTTAAGCCTGTTTTGGCCGATTCTGGTCAGATTGGTGGCGGCTATACCCACGAGTTTAACGTCTTGGCCGATAATGGCGAATCCGTTTTGGCCATTTGCCCCTCCTGTGATTATGCGGCAAACCAGGAAATTGCCGAAGTCACATCTGAGCCGGTGACCTATGCCGAAGATGATGCCGCCTATGAAAAGGTTTATACCCCGGATGCGAAGACGATTGATGCGGTAGGGGCCTTCCTGGATCTGCCGGCAGAGCAATGCGTTAAAACCATGATGTTTGAAGCAGACGGTGATTTGATCTGTGTCTTGACCCTGGGCAATGATGAGGTCAATGACATTAAAGTGCAAAAAATCCATCCCTGTGATCAACTGACCCTGGCCGATCCTGAAAAAATCCATGACCGCCTTGGTGCAGACCCGGGGTCCTTGGGACCGGTCGGCATGCCGGAGGATATACCCATTTATGCGGACCAGGCCTTAAAAGGTGCCAGGGGTGTCGTGGTAGGCGCCAATGAAAATGCCTATCATTATATCCATGTGGATCTGGAGCGTGACGCAAATATCAGCGCTTACGGTGACTTGCGCTTGTTGGTTGAAGGGGACCCTTGCCCGGTTTGTGGCGAAAAGCTTCAATTTACCCGCGGCATTGAAGTGGGTCAGATTTTTAAGTTGGGCACCAAGTATTCGGAAGCCATGGGCGCCACCGTTTTAGATGAGAACGGTAAGGCCCGCCCCCTCATTATGGGCTGCTATGGCATCGGTGTCAGCCGTACGGTGGCCGCCGCCGTGGAACAGCACCACGATGACCGCGGCATCATTTGGCCCAAGGCCCTTACGCCCTATCAAGTTCACCTAATTGCTGTCAACATGAAGAATGCTGAGATTGCCCAAATGGCGGAGGCTGCCTATAAGGCCTTAACCGAGGCCGGCATTGAAGTTCTTTTTGACGACCGCAAGGAGCGCGCCGGCGTTAAGTTTAACGATGCAGACCTGATTGGCATTCCGGTGCAGCTGATCGTCGGCAAGGGCAGCGTTGAAAATGGCGAAATTGAGTGGAAGGACCGTCGCAGCGGTGAAAAACAAACCTTGCAGCCGGCTGATTTAACCACTGCTGTTCAAGCCTTTTATGAGATAAAGTAGGAGGAAGTCTATGTCGATTCTAGTCAAAGATGACTTTTCGGGACGACTAGAAGAGAACGTAAAAATATTTTTGGAAGAAGCTGTCGTCCGACAGGTGCTTATTCAAACGCGGTCTAAGCGTTTGGTGGTGCTCTTGGAGGTCCCCTATTGGCCTGACCTGCCGCTGAAAGAGCAAGTAACGCAATACCTTCGCCAATGTTATCCGGCGGAGGTCAATTTGTCTGTCCAGATGTCCTGCGAGAGCTTGGCAGCCACCTCTGATCTGTTGGCGTCAAAAACACTTTTACTGGACTATTTGGCAGATGCCCTGCCCAGTTTGGCGCCTTGGCTGACTGAGTGCGATTTTTGTGAAGCCGGGGATCTTTTTACGGTCAGCGTGCACTCGGATATGGTGCTCAAACGCTTGCATAAAGCGGATGCTGAGCGTAGCCTTACCCAGTGGCTCGAAAAAATCGGCAAAAAAAATGCGCAGGTGCGCTTGCTGCGTAGTGCAGTTGAAGAAGAGCCCGCCAAGCCGCTCAACATCATCAGCACGTCGCCGACCCAGGCAGCGGTTGAAGCAAAACGGCCAACAGCGGCGCCGGTACGGTCGGCTAAAAGTGCCAAAGCTAGTAAGGCGGCCCATGTTTTATTTGGCAAGACCATCAAGCAAGTGCCGGTGACCATTGCTGAAATTACAGAAGAAAACAACCGCGTCTGCTGTGCCGGTCAATTGTTTGACCTGGAGGCCCGTGAATTAAAAAGCGACAGAGGCCTGGTCACCTTCAGCATTACCGACCAAACGGACAGCATCGAGTGTCGCCTCTTTTGCGATAAAAAAGAAACAGCCGACCTTTTAGAAACTTTGAAAAGTGCCGGCGGTATATGCCTGAACGGTCGCGCCCAAGTGGACCGGTACAGCCAAGAGCTGGTCATTATGGTCAACAACATCAACCAAAAGACCCTGGCCTGCCGCATCGATCAGGCCCCGGAAAAACGGGTGGAATTGCATTTGCATACTCAAATGAGCAATATGGATGGGGTTTCCAGCTTAAAATCGCTGGTCGGATTGGCGGCCCAGCTTGGCCATTCGGCCATCGCCATTACAGACCATGGTGTGGTTCAAGCCTTTCCCCAGGCCTATGACCTGGGCAAGAAACTAGGCATTAAAATTATCTATGGCATGGAAGCCTACATCTTTGATGACAGTATCCCGGAAAATCAAAAGCCGCGCACCTACCACTGTATTTTGCTGGCAAAAAATATGACCGGTTTGCTGAACTTGTACAAGCTGACCACCGAATCCCATTTGCGGTATTTTAAACGCCGGCCGCGCATTCCCAAGCGATTGATTGAATATGCCAGGGAAGGGTTAATCATTGGCAGCGCCTGTGAAGCCGGGGAACTGATGCAGTACCTGCTGGCCCATCCGGATGATGAAGCCGGCTTGGAAGCGCTTGCCGCCTTTTACGATTATGTGGAAATTCAACCGCTGGACAACAATGCCTTTATGATTCGCAAAGATATCGTTCATGAACGGGCAGATCTTCAGAAATTAAATGAACGCCTTTTTGCCCTGGGACGGAAGCTGGGCAAACCTGTCGTTGCAACCTGCGATGTGCATTTTGCCAACGCCGAAGATGCCATTTTCAGAACCATTCTCATGGCCGGCAAAGGTTTTTCAGATGCGGAGCAGCAGGCCCCCCTATATTATCGGAATACAGATGAAATGCTGGCTGAGTTTTCTTATCTGGGTGAAGCGGATGCTTACGACGTCGTCGTTACGGCGCCTAATGCCATTGCAGCGCAAATCGAAGACATTAAACCGGTGCCAAGTGACTTATACGCCCCGGAAATTGATGGCGCGGAAGCAGAGATAGAGCGGCTTACCTATGAAAAAGCCCACGCCTTGTACGGAGAAGAGCTGCCGGAATTGGTCGAAGCGCGCATCCAAAAAGAGTTGAAAGCCATTATTGGTAATGGCTTCGCAGTCCTATACTTGATTGCTCATAAATTGGTTAAACAGTCCAATGAGGACGGCTACTTGGTTGGCTCCCGTGGCTCTGTTGGTTCATCGGTGGTGGCTTACTTTACCAACATCACTGAAGTGAACGCCCTGCCGCCGCATTATCGCTGTCCGCAGTGCCATTATAGCGACTTCAGCAACAAGGCCGGCGCCGGAACAGGCATCGACCTGCCGCGTGCCGTCTGCCCCCATTGCGGAACGGAAATGGATAAAGACGGATTCGACATTCCATTTGAAATTTTCTTAGGGTTCAAGGGGGACAAGGTACCGGATATTGATTTAAATTTCTCCGGAGAGTACCAGCCCTCAGCCCATGCCTTTACCGAGACCTTATTTGGAAAAGACAATGTCTTTCGCGCCGGGACCATCGCCACCGTTGCGGAAAAAACCGCCTTCGGCTATGTGCGCAAATTTTATGAAGAACGTGGCGAAGTCCATCGCAGCGCTGAAATGAACCGCTTACGCAACGGCTGTACAGGTGTTAAACGCACCACCGGACAGCATCCCGGAGGCCTCATGGTTATTCCGAAGGGCCTAGATGTACACCAATTTACGCCACTTCAACGCCCGGCTGATGACGTGAAAACGGAGATCGTCACCACCCATTTTGACTACCATTCCATCAACGATCGTTTGGTCAAGCTGGATATTCTCGGCCACGATGATCCGACCGTCATTAAAATGTTGGGCGATTTGACCGGCCTGGATGCGCGACAAGTTCCACTGGACGATCCCGCTACCATGTCTCTTTTTTCCAGCACAGACGCCCTAGGGGTTACGGCGGATGAACTTGGCTCCCCGGTGGCCACCTATGGCGTGCCGGAATTCAACACCAAATTTACCCGGCAAATGTTGGAAGATATTAAACCACAATCTTTTGCAGAGCTTTTACGGATCAGCGGCTTTTCTCACGGGACAGACGTTTGGCTAAATAATGCCCAAGATTTGATTCGCAGTGGGACCGCTTCGGCTACTGAAACTATTTCAACACGCGATGATATCATGCTTTTTTTGATTGAAAAAGGCATGGATTTCAGCCTGTCCTTTAAAATCATGGAAAGCGTGCGAAAGGGGCGCGGTTTGAGCGATGACCACCATGCGGCTATGGTAGAAAGCAACATTCCTGAATGGTTCATCGCCTCCTGCGAAAAAATCAAATATCTTTTCCCTAAAGCCCACGCCGTGGCCTATGTCATGATGGCTTATCGGATAGCCTGGTTTAAGATTAACCAGCCCTTGGCCTTCTATGCGGCCTACTTTACAGTCCGTGGCGCAGACGAATTTGACCTGGCAACAGTCCTTGCAGGAAAGACAGCTGTACAGAAGAAAATTCAAAATATATACAATTGTGGTAGAGACGCCTCAGCTAAAGATAAGGCGGCTATCAGTGTTTTAGAGGTAGCCTTGGAACTCTTGGTCCGCGGCTTTCACGTTTTACCGGTCAATATTGACAGGTCCGACGCCTTAAAATTTACAATCGTCGACGATGCCCTTTTACCACCTTTAGTTGCTATTCCTGGACTTGGACAGACTATTGCGACAACTATCGCCGAAGCGCGATCAGAAAAACCCTTTATTTCTGTTGAAGATTTAAAAAATAGAGGAAAGGTTGGAGCTGCGATGGTGGAAGAGATGCAACGATTGGGTATTTTAGAGGGAATGCCGGATAGTAATCAAATAAATTTGTTTTAAAACCGTTTTTGTTGATAAAGTTGAAAAATAAATAATCCATAAATAAAAAAAACTTATCAAAAATCCGCTACAGATGGATTGTTAAAATTGAATTACGGTGGTGAATATGTTAAAGTACTCATAAGGGGTATACAACTTATTCATTTTGAGGAGGAAAACCGTGTCTATTAAAGAAAAAGAATCGGTCGTTTCTAACGCACCCGCAGGAAGCGGAAAACCGAAGAACATGAAAACCATGGACGGTAACACCGCTGCTGCACATGTTTCCTATTTGTTCACGGATGTCGCTGCTATTTACCCGATTACGCCGTCTTCTCCGATGGCGGAAAAAATTGATGTTTGGAGTGCTCAAGGTCGTAAAAACCTTTTCGACCAAACCGTTAAAGTTGTTGAGATGGAATCTGAAGCAGGCGCAGCAGGCGCTGTTCATGGTTCCTTGTCCGCCGGCGCCCTGACCTCAACTTATACATCTTCTCAAGGTCTACTTTTAATGCTGCCTGTGATGTATAAAATTGCCGGGGAATTACTGCCGACCGTATTCCAAGTTGCTGCACGTGCTGTTGCCACCCATGCCTTGTCGATCTTTGGTGACCATTCTGACGTAATGGCTTGCCGCGGTACCGGCTTTGCCATGTTGGCCAGCTCCAGTGTTCAGGAAGTTATGGATATCGGTAGTGTTGCGCAGTTGTCTGCCATTAAGGCACGTCTGCCGTTCATTCACTTCTTTGATGGTTTCCGTACCTCTCATGAAATTCAAAAGATTGAAGTGATTGACGAAGAATTCTTAAAGAGCCAATTGGATTATGAAGCTGTTAAAGAATTCCGTGACAAGAGCCTCAATCCGGAAAAACCGGTTATTAAAGGGACCAACCAAAACCCGGATATCTTCTTCCAACAACGTGAAGGCATCAACCAAAATTACGTTGATGTGGTCGATGTGGTTGAAGATTATCTGGCTGCCGTCTCCCAAGAAACCGGCCGTGATTATCGCATCTTTAACTACTACGGTGCCAAAGACGCTGAAAACGTTGTTGTTGCAATGGGTTCTGTCTGCGAAGCCTTGGAAGAAGTTATTGACTACTTGACCGAAAAAGGTCAAAAAATCGGTATGGTTGAAGTTCACCTGTTCCGTCCCTGGAGCAGCAAACACTTCTTTGACGTACTGCCGAAAACCGTTAAGAAAATCAGCGTTTTGGATCGTTCCAAAGAACCTGGTTCCCTTGGCGAAGCGCTTTATGAAGATGTTAAGACGATGTTCTATGATGCAGACATGCATCCGCTTATCATTGGCGGCCGCTATGGCTTAGGCTCTAAAGACGTTACCCCGGCTCAATTGATCGCTGTTTATGAAAACTTGGCGAAAGATGAACCGAAGAACCACTTCACCGTTGGGATTGTTGATGACGTTACCCATACTTCTTTGGAAGTTGGCGAACCGGTGACCACCAGCCCGGCTGACTGCATTGCATGCCGTTTCTGGGGTTACGGCTCTGACGGTACCGTTGGTGCCAACAAAGACGCTATTGCCATCATTGGTGACAATACCGATATGTACGCACAAGGTTACTTCTCTTACGACTCTAAAAAATCCGGTGGCGTAACGATTTCTTCCTTGCGTTTCGGTAAATCTAAAATCCGTTCCACCTATCAAATTGACCAGGCTGACTATGTGGCTTGCCATAAATCCAGCTATGTGAACTCTTATGATGTTCTCGAAGGCTTGAAACCGGGTGGTACCTTCTTACTGAACTGCACCTGGAGTCAGGAAGAACTGGATACCCATTTGCCGGCGCATATGAAACGCTATATCGCCAACAATAATATTAAGTTCTATACCATTGATGCGGCCACTGCTGCCCAGGAAATCGGTTTGGGCAACCGCACCAACATGGTGACCCAGACGGCTTTCTTCAAACTGACCGAAGTTATTCCGTTTGAAGATGCTGTTCGTTTCTTGAAAGCTGCCATCAAAAAGACCTACGGTAGAAAAGGCGACGCTGTTGTCAACATGAACAACGAAGCCGTTGATAAAGCCGTTGAAATCCTCTATGAAGTTCAAGTTCCGGACAGCTGGAAGAATGCGGAAGATACCGCCAGCAAGGGTACCCATTGCACCCATGAACCGGAATTTATCCGTAAAGTATTCCGTCCGATGTTGGCACAAGCCGGCGACAAACTCCCGGTTAGCGCATTCGTCGGTTTGGAAACAGGTGCTTATCCGAGCGGCACGACTAAGTTTGAAAAACGGATGCCGGCGCTCTTCGTACCTGAATGGATTCCTGAAAACTGCATCCAATGTAACCAATGCTCCATGGTCTGCCCGCACGCTGTTATTCGTCCCTTTGTCTTAGACGAAGAAGAGGCGGCCAATGCACCTAAGGACATGACCTTGGTCGATGCCAAGGGTAAAGAATTTGCAGGCATGAAATTCCGCATGCAAGTCAGCCCGATGGACTGCTTAGGCTGCGGCAGCTGCATCAATACCTGCCCGGCTAAAGAAAAAGCTTTGAAATTTGCTCCGGTTGAGCAAGAAGCGGCTAAAGAACGTGACCATTGGATTTACATGACCCATAAGGTCTCCAATAAAGCCAACTTGACCAACACCACCACCAGCAAGGGTGTTCAATTCAAAGTACCTTTGCTTGAATTCTCCGGTGCTTGCGCAGGTTGCGGTGAAACCCCGTACGCCAAACTCATCACCCAGTTCTTTGGTGACCGTATGATGATCGCCAACGCAACCGGCTGCTCCTCCATCTGGGGTGCTCCGGCGCCGAGCCTGGCTTACACCACCAATGACAAGGGCCAAGGTCCTGCATGGCAGAACTCCTTGTTTGAAAACAACGCCGAGTTCGGTATGGGGATGGTTATTGCCGATAAGCAAATGAAGCGCAAGTTAACAGATCTTGTGAAACAAGTTGCTGACGGCAACTATGACGCTGACCTAAAAGCAGCAGCTGAAAAATGGTTGGCCAATATTGATGACCGTAACGTTGATGAAGTCTCTGCAGCAGCAGAAGTTATTGCTAAAGCCGTTGAAGGCTCTGACGATGAAGTTCTGCATGCCATTGACGACGTTAACGGATTCCTGAAAGTTCGCAGCCAATGGATCTTTGGCGGTGACGGTTGGGCTTACGACATCGGTTACGGCGGTTTGGACCACGTCCTCGCTTCCGGCGAAAACATCAACGTCTTCGTCTTTGATACGGAAGTTTACTCCAATACCGGTGGTCAGGCTTCTAAATCCACCCCGACGGCAGCTATTGCACAATTCGCTGCTGACGGTAAGCGGACCAATAAGAAAGACCTCGGCATGATGGCTGTTACCTATGGCAATGTTTATGTTGCACAAATCGCCATGGGCGCTAACATGAACCAAACCTGCAAGGCCATCCAAGAAGCAGAAGCATATGATGGTCCGTCCATCATCATTGCTTATGCAACCTGCATCAACCACGGTATCCGCAAAGGCATGGGCATCAGCCAACAACACATGAAAGATGCTGTTGAATGCGGTTACTGGCATCTGTGGCGTTACAATCCGGAACTCAAAGAACAAGGGAAGAACCCCTTCATCTTGGATTCGAAAGAACCGGATTATGATAAATTTGATGACTTCATTAAAACTGAAGTCCGTTACACCTCTCTTGCTAAAGCGCTTCCGGAACAAGCTCAAAAACTCTTTGACCTTACCCGCGAACGCAGCAAAGAACGCTACGAAGCCTATAAAGCCTTGGCTGATAAATAAGCCATTTGCGCATCAAACCGTCCGGACATCTGTCCGGACGGTTTTTTTTGTTCGCTTTAGCATGAATAAACCACCAGCTATGCTGGTGGTAGGAATAAAAAGCTTTAGCTTTAAGTAAAAAAAGAACCTCCTATGATA